>NZ_JAEPRP010000042.1:0-44161 GCF_016652895.1 Ensifer sp. SSB1 | reverse complement strand
CCCTTGCCGGACTGCGCGAGCTTTACGAAGAGGCCGGCATCGCCGTCGGTCAACCAGCGCCGTCGGCCACCGCATCGGTGCCGTTCCTTCCCGACCTGGCAAAGTTGCGCTATATGGCTCGGGCCATCACCCCTCCGGGCCACGCAAGGCGGTTCGATACACGCTTCTTCGCTCTATTTGCGGACGAGGCCCAAATCGATCCGACGCGCTTCCTGGACAGTCGGGAGCTTCAGGATTTGCAGTGGATCGATGTGAACGATTCTCCGTCCCTACGGATACCTGACATCACCGCCATCATTCTCGCGGACCTCAGAAGCAGTCTCGACACCGATCCGTCGCTCTCCTGTGAACGAACGGTGCCATTTTATGCCGCGCGCCGTGGGCGCCTCGTCCGCACGTTGCTCTAAGGATCCTCGTCGCATGTCACAGCCGTCGCCCGGTACAGCCGCACCGGTTGAGGAAATTCACTGGCGGTCCCTGATCGCCGCCGTTGCCGCGATCAGCGCGGTTGGCATCGCCATCGGCCTCGGCCTGCCGCTGCTCTCGATCATCATGGAGAAGCGTGGGATATCCTCGACGCTCATCGGGCTCAATTCGGCCATGGCCGGGCTCGCCTCGATGGCCGCTGCGCCGCTCACGACCAAATTCGCCCATCGCCACGGCGTCGCGCCGACGATGCTGTGGGCCGTTCTGGTCGCCGCCATCAGCTCCTTCGGCTTCTATTACATTACCAACTTCTGGCTCTGGTTTCCGCTGCGCGTGGTCTTCCACGGCGCGATCACCGTGCTCTTCATCCTCTCGGAGTTCTGGATCAACGCGACAGCACCACCGAGCAAGCGCGGGTTCGTGCTTGGCATCTACGGCACGGTGCTCTCGCTCGGCTTCGCAACAGGCCCCCTGCTCTTCTCCATCCTCGGCAGCGAAGGCATCCTGCCCTTCGTCGTCGGCGCAGGCGTGATCCTGCTTGCGGCCGTGCCGATCTTCCTGGCGCGCGACGAGAGCCCTGTCATCGACGAGAAGCCCGAGCGGCATTTCCTGCGCTACGTCTACCTCGTGCCGACAGCGACGGCCGCAGTCTTCATCTTCGGCGCCGTCGAATCGGGCGGTCTTTCCCTGTTCCCCGTGTTTGGTACCCGGTCCGGCTTCACCGAATCACAGGCAGCGCTGTTGCTGACAGTGATGGGAATCGGCAACTTCATCTTCCAGATTCCGCTCGGCATGCTGTCCGACCGGGTAAAGGACCGGCGCGCGCTGCTTTCAGCGATGACGGTGGTCGGCCTCATCGGCGCGCTCTGCCTGCCGATGCTGGCCGAAAGCTGGTTCCTGATGGCGGTCGTGCTCCTCTTCTGGGGCGGTTGCGTTTCCGGGCTCTACACCGTGGGCCTCAGTCACCTGGGTTCCCGCCTGCAGGGCGCGGATCTTGCGGCCGCGAACGCCGCCTTCGTGTTCTCCTACGCAGTTGGTACGGTCGCCGGGCCGCAGGTCATCGGGGCAGCGATGGACGTCACCGGCAACAACGGATTCGCTTGGGCAATCGCCGGCTTTTTCGGGCTCTATGTCGCGCTTTCGGTGGTCAGGATCGTTTTGAATCCAAAACGGTCTTGACTTTTCGGCCGCGATTTGTAGTTTCGCGCCAACCTTGCCCGTGGCCCGCAACCGGTTGTCCACGGCTTTCATTGTTACAAAGGCAGGACGACCATGGCAAAAGCCACCACCATCAAGATCAAGCTGCTTTCGACAGCCGACACGGGTTTCTTCTACGTCACGACCAAGAACAGCCGTACGATGACGGAAAAGATGACCAAGACCAAGTACGACCCGGTCGTCAAGAAGCACGTCGAATTCAAGGAAACCAAGATCAAGTAAGATCGACCGTTTCTCGGGGATTGAAGGGCGCCGACCGCAAGGTCCGGCGCCCTTTCCTTTTGGATGCTTGAGTTTCGCAACGGGGCCTTCGGTGGTCTCGGCGGCAGTGAAAGGGTGTCTGGACGGCGCGCCATCTGGCGCCCCCTCGCCCGATCGCCACAAAAGCAAAACGCCGCCCCAGGATGGGACGGCGCTTACAAAAAGGGGGTCGGCTGGCCTCTGACTGCGGCACGAGGATTCCGCAGAGGTCAAAAGCCAACCGACCGACCCCACGACCCAGGAGATGCGGCGGACCTGAGCATCATGGGGTAAGCAAATTGTTAGGAGGCGATGCCTACTTGTTCATCAGCATCACCTGAAAATGGAAAAAAATCAACGAATTCTTAATGCGCGAAGCGGTGCCGCTAAGCGCATGGTTAATTCTGTATCAGTCTGAGACAGGCACACACATGGGCGCCGAGGCCACCCAAACTCCCCGGTAGCATCGGCTGCGGCGAGAATACAACTTTAAATGCAACCCGCAAGAGGTGACCCACGAAAATCACGGGGCACGGAACGGCGGGATTGGACCGCCAAATGCTCAGGCGGCAGCCGCCACCACACGGTTGCGGCCTTCATGCTTAGCTTGGTAGAGCGCCGTGTCCGCGCGCTTCAACAAAGCCTCGGCGCTATCAGTATCCGGCCTCAGCGTCGCTATTCCCATCGACGCCGTAACCTTCAGAACGCCATCGGCCTGCGGGACCGGGAACGGCAGGCTTTCGATAATGATGCGCAAACGCTCGGCGACGCCCGCTGCCATTTCAGCCGACGTGTCCGGCATCACGACGACGAATTCCTCGCCGCCGAAGCGGCAGGCAAGGTCAGCCCCGCGCACTGTCGTGCGAATGCGGTTGGCGAACTCACGCAGCACTTCGTCGCCGGCATCATGGCCGTAGGTATCGTTGACCTGCTTGAAGCGATCGATATCCGTCATGCAGATGGACAGCGGCCGTCCGCGCGCCGCGGCCCGGTCCATCAGCAGTTTCAGGTGCGTGTCGAAGTAGCGGCGGTTGTGGAGGCCGGTCAGGCCATCTGTCACGGCAAGCTCGATGGTCTGCTGCACGCTCGCGCGCAGCCTGTCATTGCAATGCTTGCGGCGGATCTGGGTCATCGAGCGGGCTATCAGCTCGTTCGGATCAACCGGACGCATCAGATAATCGGTCACGCCGAGATCAAGCGCACGCACCACCATCTCGTCGCTGCCCTGCTCCGCAATCAGCAGGATCGGGATAAAGCGTGTCCGCTCCAGCGAGCGCAGCTGCGAGCACAGCCGCAATGGATCGTAGTCGTCGAAATTCGCGTTGACGATGACCAGGTCGAAGTTGTTTTCAGCCGCTTCGAAGAGCGCCGCCTGCGGATCGGAAATTACAGAGACATCGGCGATCGGCTTGAGCGCACGCTGCAACCGTTCCTGCGACGAGCCACGGCCGTCGACCAGCAGGACATTGCCCGGCTCGTCCGGACGGTCCGCGCGACCGGCATCTTCCAGGCCGATGGTCTGTGCCGTCTGGGCACGCAGGCGCAATTCATCGCTGACATTCTTCAACCGAACCAGGCTCTTCACGCGCGACATCAATTGCAGATCGTTGACGGGCTTGGTCAGAAAGTCGTCGGCGCCCGCCTTCAGCCCGCGCACGCGATCCGACGGCTGGTCGAGCGCCGTCACCATGACAACAGGAATATGCGCCGTGCGCGGATTCGCCTTCAGCCGTTCGCAGACCTCGAAGCCATCGAGACCCGGCATCATGATGTCGAGAAGAACGAGATCGATGGGCGTCTTCTCGCAAAGCGCCAGCGCCGAGTAGCCGTCATTGGCTGTCAGCACATCGAAATACTCGGCGAGCAACCGGGCTTCGAGCAACTTCACATTGGCAGGAACATCATCAACGATAAGAATACGCGCAGTCATATCAATTTTCCCGCCGCTCAGGCATCGCCCAGGTAGGTTTTGATCGTTTCAATGAACTTCGGTACAGAAATCGGTTTGGAAACATAGGCTTCGCATCCGCCTTGGCGAATCCGCTCCTCATCTCCCTTCATTGCAAATGCCGTGACGGCGATGACCGGGATGACGTGCAATTCATCGTCTTCCTTCAGCCATTTCGTCACTTCAAGGCCGGATACTTCCGGTAGCTGAATATCCATCAGGATGAGATCCGGCCGATGCTTGCGCGCGAGCTCAAGCGCCTCCATGCCGTTGCGCGTCTGGATCGTCGCATAGCCGGAAGCCTCAATCAGGTCGCGGAACAGCTTCATGTTCAGCTCGTTGTCCTCAACAATCATTACCTGTTTGGGCATGTCGATCCCTTGCTGTCCATCGTCACCTTGCAAGTCGCCTCAGGACATTTAACTTGCAGAGTCGACGACTCGACCCATTTCCTCAACTTCAGAGATAGGCCGATTTGGTTGAAAAATAGGTAACTTCGGACGTAAAAACCATACGGGAACGAAGCATTGAAGAGCGCTGACGAAATCGCCATCGACATCCTTGCCTGGCTCGCCGGCGAGCCGGAGCTTCTGTCTCGTTTCCTGGCGCTGACAGGCACCGACCCTACCGCCTTGCGCAATGCCATCGCCGAACCCGGCTTCATGGGTGGCCTCATCGCTTTTCTCATGGACCACGAGCCGACGCTGATGGCATTCTGCCAGGCGACCGGCACGGCGCCGGAGGATGTCGTGCGCGCCCATGCGGCGCTGTCGGGCCATTCGGGTTTTGAGGATTGAGCGTGCCAGGCGCCGCCACAGACGAGCGCATCCGGCTTCAAGAGCGCCCGCTGATCGTCAGCGACGTCGATGAAGTCGTGCTCGAATTCATCAATCCGTTCAAAGCTTTCCTCCAAAGCTGCGGCCACGCTTTGCTGCCCCGGTCCTTTCGCCTGACCGGAAACATCGTCGATCTTGCAAACGAACAACCGTTGGCCGAGGCCGAGGTCAAGGCGCTGCTCGATTCGTTCTACGGGTCGCAGGATCGCTGGCAGACACCAGCTGAACGGGTCGCCGACACGTTGGCCGCTCTGTCGCAGGACGCGGATATCGTTTTCCTGACCGCCATGCCACCGCACCATGCCGCGGTCCGCCGTGCCCTGCTCGACCGACTTGGCCTTCCCTACCCGCTGCTTGCGTCGGAGGAACCCAAGGGACCGATCGTCCAAAAGTTGCACGGTGGTCGCACGGTTCCGCTGGTCTTCATAGATGACATTCTTCGCAACCTGCAGTCGGTCCAGCACCACGCGCCATCCTGCCTGCTGATCAACCTGATGGTTAACGCGGAGTTTCGCGCGCTCGCCCCAAAGCCGGACGCCAGCATCCGCGCCGTGGCCGACTGGCCAGAAGCGGCGGCCGCCATTCGCGCACATCTTGGAGGCTAGCCGGCGGCGATCGATCGTCGCGCAAAAGCCAGTCGCGCCGGCACGGCTCGAAGCCCACCCGGCGATTTCTGCCAACGCCAATAATTGCGGTGTGTTTTCCAACCGGGCCTCCCTTGAGACTCGCTAGCGTAGAGCGTAAGGTCGCGATGTTCAATATTTGTTCCCGATATGCCCGACAGCGCTGCTCAATCTCCAGGCTTCTGCCGCGACTGCCTCAAGGAACAGGCTGCTAGCGTACGGCGCTGCACGGCCTGCGGCAGCCCGCGCCTGCTGCGCCACAGCGAACTTTACGATCTGACCTTGGCGCATATCGATTGTGACGCCTTCTATGCTTCGATCGAGAAACGCGACGATCCGGAACTGGCCGACAAGCCGGTGATCATCGGCGGCGGCAAACGCGGCGTGGTGTCCACCGCCTGCTACATTGCCCGCATTCACGGCGTGCGCTCGGCAATGCCGATGTTCAAGGCGCTGGAAGCCTGCCCGCAAGCCGTGGTCATCAAGCCGAACATGGAGAAATATGCACGCGTCGGCCGCGAAGTGCGGACGCTGATGCAGGAGTTGACGCCGCTGGTGCAGCCGCTGTCGATCGACGAGGCCTTTCTTGAGCTCAAGGGCACCGAGCGCCTGCATCACGATCCTCCGGCACGCACGCTCGCGCGCTTCGCCCGACGCGTCGAGCAGGAGATCGGCATCACCGTGTCCGTTGGCCTCTCCTATTGCAAGTTCCTCGCCAAGGTCGCCTCCGACCTACAGAAGCCACGCGGCTTTTCCGTCATCGGTCAGGCCGAGGCACTCGAGTTCCTGAAGGAGAAACCGGTCACCATGATCTGGGGCGTCGGCAAAGCCTTTGCCGCCACGCTGGAGCGCGACGGCGTGCGCACGATCGGGCAATTGCAAACCATGGAGGAAGCCGACCTCATGCGGCGCTACGGCACCATGGGGCAGCGGCTCTTTCGCCTGTCGCGCGGGCTCGACGAGCGGGCTGTGGAAATCGACGGCGAGGCCAAGAGCGTTTCAGCAGAGACGACCTTCAACGACGACATTGCGCGCTATGACGACCTTGTCGTGCATCTCAGGCGTCTCAGCGAGCAAGTGGCCCATCGGCTGCGAAAGTCGGATCTTGCCGGCCAGACCGTCGTCTTGAAACTGAAGACGGCCGACTTCAAGATCCGTACCCGCAACCGGCGCCTGGACAGCCCCACCCGGCTCGCCGACCGCATTTTCCGCACGGGACTGCAGCTCCTGGAGAAAGAGGCTGACGGCACGAAGTATCGGCTGATCGGCATCGGCGTCAGCGATCTCTCGGCCCCCGACCTTGCAGACCCGCCCGATCTCGTCGATCCGGCCGCAACCCGCCGGGCGGCGGCCGAAGACGCCATGAACAGGCTGCGCGACAAGTTCGGAAAGGCCACAGTCGAGACCGGCTATACCTTCGGCAACCGGAAACGTGACCCCTCGACATAGACACACCGCGATCACGCAACCTTGATCTGGCCCACACGCGGTCTGGATGAATTCCTTAAAGATTGCCCGATAGGCTCGTTCGCCAAGTCACGTGTCGGGTTGAGTGTATGGTATCGCGTTTCGCTCTCACCGCCAGCGTCGTTGCTCTGCTTTTGTCACCGGCCACCGGGTTTGCAGGCAGTCGCGGGCCGCTACAGATCATCGTCTCGAAAGACCAGCAATCGCTCGTCGTCTATGACGGCGACGCCGTGATTGCGACATCACCCGTGTCGACCGGGAAGGCCGGCCACGCGACCCCGACCGGTATCTTCTCGATCCTGGAGAAGCGGCGTCACCATAAATCGAACATCTATTCGAATGCGCCGATGCCCTTCATGCAGCGTCTCACCTGGTCGGGTATCGCGCTGCACGGCTCCAACCACGTACCCGATTACCCCGCGTCGCACGGCTGCGTGCGTCTGCCGAGCGCCTTTGCCGCCTCTCTCTACAAGATGACCGAGCGCGGCGTGCATGTGTTGATCTCGGATCGGCAGATCACGCCCACGGAGGTCAAAAGCGCGCTCCTCTTTCGACCGGCCCCGATCGATCTCCAGCCGCCGCTCTCCGATGTGCCGCTCAGACCGGCGATCAGCCAGGCCGGCGATGCGCCGGTCGAAGTTGCCATGACCGAGCCGACGGGCGGAGCGGCCGCGACTACCAAATCCATGGCGGAACCGATCCGTATCCTGATCACGCGCAGCGACACGCGAGATACGATGCGCGAGATCCAGATGTCGCTGGAGTTCCTCGGATACGCGCCGGGCACGATCGACGGTCATGCAGGTCCGGCAACGATCGCAGCGCTCCGCGCCTTCCAGACGAGCGAAGGTCTCGAGAGCGACGGCAAACTGACGCCAGAGTTGACCGACAAGCTCCTGCATAAGGCCGGGCGCACGCCCCCGCAAAACGGCAAGATCCTCGTGCGGCAAGGGTTCAAGCCGCTCTTCGAAGCAGGTCTTACGATCGACAAGCCGGAAGAGGCTCTTGGGACACATTTCCTGCAGTTTCGCCACAACGAAGAACAGGGCGCCGAAGGCAAATGGTTCGGCGTTTCGCTTGAAAACCATCTGCCCAACTCGATGAAGAAGCGCCTCGGCATTTCCATGGAGGCCGATCCGTTCGCCTATAACGGCATACAGCGCACGCTCGCGCGGATGACGATATCCAACGATGTTCGCAATCGGGTGGAGGAACTGTTGGCCGAGGGATCGTCGCTTTCGATCGCCGACACGGAAAGCGGGCTGGAAACCGGACAGGGCACCGATTTCATCACCGTCACGCGATCGCGCCCCGGCGACTGAACAGGAGCGACAGCAGGAAAGCGCGGCGCGGTTTCAGCTCCCCGGCCGGCTTCCAGGGAACGCAGGCATCGTTTCTGCGCTTCGATCGAGCGGAGATTAACGCCGGATCAAACCAGTTCGACGTCGACCACACCCGGGGCCGAGCGCAGCGCTGCGGCGATCTCTGGCGAGATCCGGAACTTCTCGCTCAGTTCCACCTCGATCTCGCGCTGACCATTATCCTTGATGACGACGAAGGAGACGAGACCATCGCCCCTGGTGTTAAGGTGCGATGCGATCGATTTCAGCGGGCCGGAATCGCGCACATAGACGCGCAGCGCCTTCTGCAGTTGCAGCGATTCTTCCTCCAGCGAGCGCAGCGTCTGGATGCGCAGACCGATACCCTCCGGCCGCTCCTCTGCGGCAACGGTCATCACAAGCGATTTGCCCGGCTCCAGGAGGTCACGATACTGGTGCAGCATTTCGGAGAACAGCACCGCCTCGAACTGACCGGAGGAATCCGAGAAGGCGATGATGCCCATCTTGTTGCCGGTACGCGTCTTGCGCTCCTGCTTCGAGGTCACGGTGCCGGCGAGCCTACCGGCAGTCGCGCCCTTCTTCACCGCACCGGCGAAATCGCCGAAGGTCTGCACCCGCATCTTGGCAAGCAGCGCATTGTAGGTGTCGAGCGGATGGGCGGAGAGATAAAAGCCCAGCACCTGGAATTCACGATGCAGCTTTTCCGAAGCAAGCCAAGGCGTATAGGTCGGGAGTGCGATGCGTTCCGGACCCGTTGCGGCACCCGCGCCGAACATGTCGCTCTGCCCGCTCGTCTTGTTCTCTTGCGCACGCTGGGCGAAGCCGAGGATGCGGTCAAGCCCGCCGACCAACTCGGCCCGGTCATAGCCGAAGCAGTCGAACGCGCCGGCCGCGATCAGACTTTCGAAGACGCGGCGGTTGAGAAGTTTCGGGTCGATCCTCAGGCAGAAATCTTCGAGGCTTGCAAAAGTCCTGTCGCCGCGGACGTCGACGATGTGCTCAACCGCCGATTCGCCCACACCCTTGATCGCAGCCAGCGAGTAATAGATGCGGCTTTCACCCGTTTGGAAATGCCGGAATGAGGTCTGCACCGACGGCGCAATCACCTCAATGCCCAGGCGCTTCGCATCCTGACGGAAGTCGTTGACCTTCTCCGTGTTGGACATGTCGAGCGTCATCGACGCGGCCAGGAACTCTACCGGGTAGTGCGCCTTCATATAGGCGGTCTGGTAGGAGACGATCGCGTAAGCCGCCGCGTGCGACTTGTTGAAGCCGTAGTTGGCGAATTTGGCGAGAAGGTCGAAAATCAGGTCAGCCTGCGGCTTCGACACCTCGTTCTTGACAGCACCGTCGACGAAGCGGGCGCGCTGCTTGTCCATCTCCTCCTTGATCTTTTTGCCCATGGCGCGGCGCAGAAGATCGGCCTCGCCGAGCGAATAGCCTGAGAGCACCTGGGCGATCTGCATCACCTGCTCCTGGTAGACGATAACGCCCTGCGTTTCCTTGAGCAGATGGTCGATCTTCGGATGAATCGATTCGACTTCTTCCTCGCCATGCTTGCGGGCATTGTAGACGGGAATGTTCTCCATCGGGCCTGGGCGGTAGAGCGCCACCAGCGCGATGATGTCCTCGATGCAGTCTGGCCGCATGCCGATCAGCGCCTTGCGCATGCCGGCACTTTCCACCTGGAACACGCCGACGGTCTCGCCGCGCGACAGCATTTCGTAGGTCTTCAGATCGTCGAGTGGAATGCTCGCGAGGTCGACCTCGATGCCGCGTTGCTTCACGAAATCGACGGCGACCTTCAACACGGTCAGCGTCTTCAGGCCGAGGAAGTCGAACTTGACGAGACCCGCCTGCTCCACCCACTTCATGTTGAACTGGGTGACCGGCATGTCGGAGCGCGGGTCTCGATACATCGGCACGAGCTGCGACAGCGGACGGTCGCCGATCACGATGCCGGCGGCGTGGGTCGAGGCGTGACGGTACAGACCCTCGATCTTCTGGGCGATATCGAGAAGCCGGGCGACGACCGGTTCCTTCTCGGCTTCCTCCTGCAGGCGCGGCTCTTCCTCGATCGCCTTGGAGAGCGGTGTCGGGTTGGCGGGATTGTTCGGCACCAGCTTGCAGATCTTGTCGACCTGACCGTAAGGCATCTCGAGCACGCGGCCAACGTCGCGCAGTGCGGCGCGCGCCTGCAGCGAACCGAAGGTGATGATCTGCGCTACCTGCTCGCGGCCATATTTGCGCTGCACATAGCGGATCACTTCTTCGCGCCGGTCCTGGCAGAAGTCGATGTCGAAGTCGGGCATCGAGACGCGCTCAGGATTGAGGAAGCGTTCGAACAGCAGCGAGAAGCGCATAGGATCGACGTCGGTGATCGTCAGCGCATAGGCGACCAGCGATCCTGCACCCGAACCGCGGCCCGGTCCGACGGGGATATCGTGCTGCTTCGCCCATTTGATGAAGTCGGCCACGATCAGGAAGTAGCCGGGGAACTTCATGCGCTCGATAACGCTGAGCTCGAAGGCCAGACGTTCGCGATACTCCTCTTCGCTGTAGCCGGGCGCCATGCCGAGCCTGGCCAGACGTTCTTCGAGCCCCTCCTCCGCCTGGCGACGCAGTTCGTCCGCCTCGGCGCGCTCGGCCTCCTGCGGATCGGCCGTGGCGCCGGTAAAGCGCGGCAGGATCGGCCCACGGGTCTTCAACATGAAGGAGCAGCGCCGTGCGATTTCGACGGTGTTTTCCAGCGCCTCGGGCAGATCGGCAAACAGCGCCGCCATTTCCTTGCGGCTCTTGAGATAGTGATCCGGTGTCAGGCGGAAACGGCTGTCATCCGAAACCATCGCATTGTGCGCGACCGCCATCAGGGCATCATGCGCATCGTAGTCGGACGGCGACGGGAAGAAGGCCTCGTTGGTGGCAACCAGCGGAATGTCGAACTTGTAGGCAAGGTCGATCATCCGGCTCTCATGGCGCCTGTCGTAGCCTCCGTGCCGCTGCAGCTCGATATAGAGGCGATCGCCAAAGAGATCGTGCAGGGCTTCAAGACGCGCTTCCGCCAGTGCCGTCGCGCCTGCCTTCAGGGCCAGATCCACCGGACCGCCTGATGCACCCGTCAGCGCAATCAGCCCCTCCGTACCACATTCGGCAAGCCACGAGCGCGTGATACGGGTCGCCTGGCTGCCCTCGCCGCTGAGATAGGCTCGGCTCACCAAGTCAACGAGCCGCGTGTAGCCGTCATCGGTTGCGGCGATCAGGACGATTGCTGGGAGCTTTGCGAGCTGGTGCGCGTGGCCACGCCGTTCACCATCCAGCTCTTCTTCCATGTCGATGGAAAGCTGACAGCCGGTGATCGGCTGCAGTCCGTCGTCGGCTGCCTTCTGGGAAAACTCGAGCGCGGCAAAGAGATTGTTGGTATCGGCGATCCCGATCGCCGGCTGATTATCGGCAACCGCCTTGCCGATGACCTTCTTCAGCGGCAGCGCACCTTCGAGCAGGGAGAAAGCCGAGTGGACACGCAGATGCACAAACTGCGGGTCCGTACCAAGCGCTTCGCTCGATGCTGCTTTGCCGTCATCTGCCATTATTCGCACCCTGATTCCTGTCTGGACGGCAGGATATCCCGTTTATCATCCGACATGTCCAGTTTCACCTGACACGTCGTCCCCCTTATTCAATCCAGGGGGCGAAATTCGGGAGGCGCGTGAGAGATAGTATCGGCGCTCCTCAGAGGCCGAGTGCGATGAAAGAGATGCTTGCGATGAACAGGCTCATCGAAGCGAAGGCGGAGAGGTCACGAACAAAATCAGTCATAACATGGCTCCTTTTCCGTTATGTTTTTACTTTGTTCCATTTTTGTTCACTCGTCAAGCGATACACAGGCGTTCTGTTCACGATGGTTAACACGGCCGGCGAATGCCGGTTAATAGCCGGGTAGCCGCTTGAGGAAAGGGCCATGCGCGCATATTGAGAGGAACAACCAAGCGGAGCGCTCCAACATGTCTGCACGCCTGATTCTGCCGTTACTTATGCTGCTTCCCAGTGTCGCCTCGGCGACGGAAACGATCGATCCCGCACGCATTGTCTCCGCCGCAACCGGCGACTGGGACAAGGACGGGGATACGGACCTCGCGCTGATCGTACGGTCCGCCGAGGGCAGCGACGACGACAACGGCATCTATATCTACTTCGCAGGCGACAATCGCGCGCTGGCGCTGAAGTCAGCGATCCCGAACAAGGTCTGGGGGCAGTTCGATCTTTCGGGACAGGCGCCTTCGATCGAGGCACTGCCGAATGGCTCGCTGGTTGTCACCAGCCACAACGACGCCATCGGGCGCGACCGCTGGGAACAGAAACTGACGGTCGCCTACCGCAATTTCGAGTTCGTGGTCGCCGGCTACACCTACTCATCCTATGATACCCTCGATCCCGACAACACTTCGCAATGCGACCTCAATGTCCTGACCGGCAAAGGCAAAGCGAAGGACAAGGCCGTTTCCGTCAAAGGCGAACTCGTCCTTCTCAAGGACTGGAACGACGACCGCGGCCAGAAGGCTTGCGGCATTCAATAGTCGGGAGATTGTTCCCTATTTGTTCTTTACAACTTTCGCGGATCCGGGCATCTTCACCAAAGAACATACGAGGAACAATCATGACGGCGCTCGAACAACTCACGGACTTCATCGTCGAGGCAAAATCACGGGCCTATGTGGGTGGCGGCACGCCGCGACCGTCGTCGCGCCCGGGCTCCCAAGACATCGGTTATGAGCGGGATCGCTGGCGCTATCTCGACAGCTACTTCGGTGGGACCGACTTTGCCGGACAGGAAACCGTATGGCGGGGGGAGGAGCCTTACTGGGCAATGAACTATTTCGGTCGCATCATCCGCCCTGAGCTCATCGACGGGGCAAAGGCGGGACAGGTGATCAAGGCTGCCCTGCAGGCGATGTATCGGGAGAAGCGGCACTTTCTCGGCGGCATGCAGTTTCGCCATGCCCACGGCTACTACATCGACAGCAGTTGCGGTGACACGGAACATTTTTCCGGTCACGAGGTCATCTTCGTCGACGGCGAGGAAGCCTACGAACTCGACTATCGCGGCGGCCTGATCAAGTGTTGAGGGCAACACCTAAAGCATGTGGCGCAAAAGTGCGCAGCGGTTTTGCGATAAAGACATGCGAGATAGCGAAAACCTGGAGCGTGACCAGCAAATCTGAAAGGTCGCGACGCGCTTTAGGCGCCAAGCGGCGAGGATGGCCCGCGACAACGTAATCGCTAAGGCCCTACGCGCTTTCTTTAAGAGACATCCTCGTCAATCGTAACGCAGAGCTTGCACCGGATCGAGGCGCGAGGCGCGCCAGGCCGGAAAGATCGTGGCGAGGAAGGAAAGGGTGAGCGCCATGACGATGACGAGAGCAGTCTCATCCGCATTCATGTCGGCCGGGAGTTGGCTCAGGAAGTAAAGCTCGGGGCTGAAAAGAGTCGTTCCGGAGATCCAGGAAAAGAACTGGCGGATGGATTCGATGTTGAGGCAGACGACGACGCCGAGCGCCACGCCTGCCACCGTTCCGGCGACACCGATCGCAGCACCCGTCATGAAAAAGATGCGCATCACCGAGCCTGAGGTTGCGCCCATCGTCCTCAGGATGGCGATGTCGCTGCCCTTGTCCTTCACCAGCATGATCAGGCCGGAAATGATGTTCAGCGCCGCGACCAGTACGATCAGCGTCAGGATCATGAACATCACATTGCGCTGGACCTCGAGCGTCGAGAAGAAGGTCTTGTTGCGGTCGCGCCAGTCGGTGATGAAGATCTGCCGCCCTGCCGCATCCTCGATCGGCTGGCGCAGTTCGTCGACGACGTCAGGGTGCTCGACGAAGATCTCGATCGACTGCGCGAGCCCCTCGGCATTGAAGAAGAGCTGCGCTTCCTCGAGCGGCATGAAGATGATCGTCGAATCGTATTCCGACATGCCGATCTCGTAGATCGCCGAGACGGTGTAGGCCTTGACGCGCGGGTTCATGCCGAGCGGCGTCACGTCGCCATTGGGGGACGTCAGCGTGATCGTGCCGCCAACGCGGATGCCGAGTTGCTCGGCCATGCGCGATCCGATCGCGACGCCGGAACCGGAGGCAAAGCCGACCATGTCACCGGACTGGATATGATCGGAGACCGACTTCATCTCGCCGAGATCGTCGGCACGGATGCCGCGCACCAGCGCGCCGGTCGAGCTGTCGCCAACGCCCTGGGCCAGAACCTGGCCCTCGACCAACGGGATCGCCATGGTGACGCCCTTGACGCCCGAGAACTTGGTCGCGAGCTCCGCGTAGTTGTTGAGCGGGCCGTCGATCGGCTGGACGATCATGTGCCCGTTGATGCCGAGAATGCAGGAAATCAGCTCGGTACGGAAGCCGTTCATCACGGCCATGACGATGATCAGCGTCGCGACGCCGAGCATGATGCCGATGAAGGAGAAGCCGGCGATCACCGAGATGAAAGCTTCCTTGCGCCTGGAGCGCAGGTAGCGCCAGGCGACCATGCGCTCAAAGGCGGAAAAGGGACGGCTGGAGGACCTTTCAGGCCGCGCTGCGGCCTGCACCTGAACTTGCACCACGGCGGTCATCCTGCCTTCCCTCGCCTCATCACTTCCTTGCGGTCAGCTTGTTGATCGCAGCTTCGACGGTCATCAAGGACGGCTAGGGTTCAGGGCGAGAGACCGAAAGGCAGGCTGACATAGCGGCGCCGAGTGGTCATCACGCCCGCGGCCGCATCATCACTTCATCTCTACGACCTTGCCGTCCTCGATCGTCACACGCCGATCCATCAGCCCGGCGAGTTCATGATTGTGCGTGGCGATCAACGCCGCGAGGCCCGACTGGCGCGCCAGTGCTTCCAGCGCTTCGAAGACGTAGCCGGCGGTTTCCGGATCGAGATTGCCCGTCGGCTCGTCGGCAAGAAGCACAAGCGGCGCATTGGCGACGGCACGCGCGATCGCAACGCGCTGCTGCTCGCCGCCAGAGAGTTCCGCCGGGCGGTGATCGGCACGGTGGCCGATGCGCATGTAGTCGAGCAGCGCCCTTGCGCGATCGGCGGCCTCGGCCTTGGCCAAGCCGGCAATCAGCTGCGGCATCATGATGTTCTCAAGCGCCGTGAATTCGGGAAGCAAGTGGTGGAACTGATAAACGAAGCCGATCTCGTTGCGGCGGATGGCCGTGCGCCGATCGTCGTTGAGGCCGCCACAGGAGACGCCATTGACCAGCACCTCGCCACCGTCCGGGCGCTCCAGCAACCCGGCGACATGAAGAAGCGTCGACTTGCCGGTTCCCGAGGGTGCTACCAGCGCAACCGTCTCGCCGCTTCTCAACGTGAAATCCGCACCCTTGAGGATGGATAGAAAGGTCTCGCCCTCTCCGTAGTGTCGCTCAACGCCGGTAAGCTGCAGTGCCACGCGCGCATTCATTCAGTTGATGTCCTTGTCATTCGTAACGCAGGGCCTGCACCGGATCGAGGCGCGAGGCGCGCCAGGCCGGAAAGATCGTGGCGAGGAAGGAAAGGGTGAGCGCCATGACGATGACGAGAGCAGTCTCATCCGCATTCATGTCGGCCGGGAGTTGGCTCAGGAAGTAAAGCTCGGGGCTGAAAAGAGTCGTTCCGGAGATCCAGGAAAAGAACTGGCGGATGGATTCGATGTTGAGGCAGACGACGACGCCGAGCGCCACGCCTGCCACCGTTCCGGCGACACCGATCGCAGCACCCGTCATGAAAAAGATGCGCATCACCGAGCCTGAGGTTGCGCCCATCGTCCTCAGGATGGCGATGTCGCTGCCCTTGTCCTTCACCAGCATGATCAGGCCGGAAATGATGTTCAGCGCCGCGACCAGTACGATCAGCGTCAGGATCATGAACATCACATTGCGCTGGACCTCGAGCGTCGAGAAGAAGGTCTTGTTGCGGTCGCGCCAGTCGGTGATGAAGATCTGCCGCCCTGCCGCATCCTCGATCGGCTGGCGCAGTTCGTCGACGACGTCAGGGTGCTCGACGAAGATCTCGATCGACTGCGCGAGCCCCTCGGCATTGAAGAAGAGCTGCGCTTCCTCGAGCGGCATGAAGATGATCGTCGAATCGTATTCCGACATGCCGATCTCGTAGATCGCCGAGACGGTGTAGGCCTTGACGCGCGGGTTCATGCCGAGCGGCGTCACGTCGCCATTGGGGGACGTCAGCGTGATCGTGCCGCCAACGCGGATGCCGAGTTGCTCGGCCATGCGCGATCCGATCGCGACGCCGGAACCGGAGGCAAAGCCGACCATGTCACCGGACTGGATATGATCGGAGACCGACTTCATCTCGCCGAGATCGTCGGCACGGATGCCGCGCACCAGCGCGCCGGTCGAGCTGTCGCCAACGCCCTGGGCCAGAACCTGGCCCTCGACCAACGGGATCGCCATGGTGACGCCCTTGACGCCCGAGAACTTGGTCGCGAGCTCCGCGTAGTTGTTGAGCGGGCCGTCGATCGGCTGGACGATCATGTGCCCGTTGATGCCGAGAATGCAGGAAATCAGCTCGGTACGGAAGCCGTTCATCACGGCCATGACGATGATCAGCGTCGCGACGCCGAGCATGATGCCGATGAAGGAGAAGCCGGCGATCACCGAGATGAAAGCTTCCTTGCGCCTGGAGCGCAGGTAGCGCCAGGCGACCATGCGCTCAAAGGCGGAAAAGGGACGGCTGGAGGACCTTTCAGGCCGCGCTGCGGCCTGCACCTGAACTTGCACCACGGCGGTCATCCTGCCTTCCCTCGCCTCATCACTTCTTTGCGGTCAGCTTGTTGATCGCAGCTTCGACGGTCATCGTTTCGCGCTCGCCGGTCTTGCGATCCTTGACCTCGATCTCGCCGTTGGCGATCGAACGCGGACCGACGATGATCTGAACCGGAACCCCAATCAGGTCCGCCGTCGCGAATTTCGCACCGGCGCGGTCGTCCGTGTCGTCGAGCAACGCATCGAATCCAGCCTTGCCGAGTTCGGAGTAGAGCGTCTCGCAGGCGCCGTCGCAAGCGACATCGCCGGCCTTCATGTTGATGATGACGCCATCGAACGGCGAGATCGACTTCGGCCAGATGATGCCGTTGTCGTCATGCGAGGCTTCGATGATCGCAGGCACGAGGCGGGTCGGGCCGATGCCGTAGGAACCCATGTGCACGGCATGCTCCTTGCCGTCGGGGCCGAGCACCTTGGCGCCCATGGCTTCGGAATACTTGGTGCCGAAGTAGAAGATGTGGCCAACCTCGATCCCGCGCGCCGACAGACGGTCGCCCTCGGCAACCGCATTGAAGGCTGCCTCGTCGTGCATTTCCGATGTCGCAGCGTAACGCGAGGTCCACTTGTCGAAGATCGCCTTGAGACCGGCGACGTCATCGAAATTGGTTTCTTCGCCGGGAATGTCGAAGCCGAGGAAGTCCTTGTGGCAGAACACTTCGGATTCGCCGGTGTCGGCGAGGATGATGAATTCGTGGCTCAGATTGCCGCCGATCGGGCCGGTGTCGGCGCGCATCGGAATAGCGCGGAGACCCATGCGCGCGAAGGTACGCAGATATGCGGCGAACATGCGGTTGTAGGCGTGCTCAGCCCCTTCCCGGTCGAGATCGAAGGAATAGGCGTCCTTCATCAGGAATTCGCGCGAGCGCATGGTGCCGAAGCGCGGACGGATCTCATCGCGGAACTTCAGCTGGATGTGGTACAGGTTGAGCGGCAGGTCACGATAGGACTTCACGTAGGACCGGAAGACGTCCGTGATCATCTCCTCGTTGGTCGGGCCGTAAAGCATCGGCCGATCCTGACGATCCTTGATGCGCAGCATCTCCTTGCCGTAGGCGTCGTAGCGGCCGCTTTCCTGCCAGAGCTCCGCGGACTGCAGCGTCGGCATCAACAGTTCGACTGCGCCCGAGCGATTCTGCTCCTCGCGGATGATCGCATTGACCTTGTCGAGGACCCGCTTGCCCAGTGGCAGCCAGGTATAGATGCCCGAGGACTGCTGCCGGATCATGCCCGTGCGGAGCATGAGGCGGTGGGAAACGATTTCCGCTTCCTTCGGATTTTCCTTCAGGATGGGCATGAAAAAGCGGGACAGGCGCATGACGGGTTCCAGAACTTGATGAACGTCGCACTATCGGCGGATTCGGGCGAAATGACGTTGAGCTCAGGTGCCTTCTTCGCCGGTGGACTGGCAAGGGCGACCGTTGCTTCGCGGGGTCGAGCTCTCCATTATCCATCGCCGGCAATGCCAGCGTGAAGCTTTACGAGCCTTGCGTTCATAGCTGCTTCGCAGGCGGAAGAAAACCCTACTCTCAGGCCATTGCCGGAAAGATCGGAGCCACTGTTTTTGAGGGGGTAAGACGAGCAAAGTCTGCGTCAAAAGAGCACGCTAGTAACAAGATTACGACAGGTATTGTCAACGGGAATATTTTACCCGAGTGTAGCAAAAATGCAAAAAAACAGGATGACATCGCTTAATGTTTGGGCTAATTTCGGCTCACAAAACAGGCATGAAGACTAAATTCTTGCCGACTTTCGCGGTCAAGTCTTGGGAGGATAAGATCTTAGGCGCGCTTAGTCGCTGCCGCCGGCAACGGATGAAAGATCACGCGAAACTTGAAAAACAAGGCTTTTAGCCTTGTTTTTTTTTGCTTTTCTCACACCTTCTCAAGCACGAAGCAGCAGCGAAAATTGAACTATGTCAATTTGGCGGCGGTCAACCCTGCCATTGCCCTGGTTCCGCCCGCGGCAATGCCCGGCGGTCATCGCGACGCCGAAAATCCGCCTCGATATCCTCAGATTTCTGCAGCCCGCTTTGCGGCCCGGTCAGCCTGTCCGCTCCGGTGAAATTCTCAGTAGAACTTCGGGTAAAACCGCGGGATGGAGTCGATGCCGTAGCCCAGCTTGACGGAGACGATGTACCAGGCGAGCTGAATGACAGCTGCGATGGCCGTGGTCAGAAGCACGACCCGTTTGGCATTGAACTTGGCTGGCGCGCTTTCAACGCTTCCCGGGACGACGCTATTCTCCTCAGCCTGCGTGCGTACTCCCAGCGGGAGGACGGCAAACAGCGTGATCCACCAGATGATGAAGTAAATGGCAAAAGTTGAAAACAGTGGCATATCCGGCTCCCGGCAAAGGCAATCGACGCAACGACCGAAGGCCATTTCGTCGCGACTTCCGCGACATTCTGTCCGCCTTATAACGCCGCCTGCCCGATCAGACAAACAGCGATCGCGCGGTCAACTGTCACACCTCTTCGAGTTCGATCAGCGTACCCTGGAAATCCTTGGGGTGCAGGAAAAGCACCGGCTTGCCATGCGCACCGATCTTCGGCTCGCCGTCTCCAAGAACGCGAGCTCCGGCCGCCCGCAGCGCGTTGCGGGCGACGAGGATGTTTTCCACTTCGTAGCAGATGTGGTGCATGCCGCCCGAAGGGTTCTTCGCCAGGAAGGCGGCGATCGGCGAGTTCTCGCCGAGCGGCTCCAATAGCTCAACCTTGGTGTTGGCCAGCGTGACGAACACGACTGTTACACCGTGTTCCGGCAACGCTTGCGGCTCGGTCACGGACGCCCCCAGCGTCGAGCGATAGCTTTCGGTGGCGGAAGCAAGATCCGGCACGGCGATGGCGATATGGTTCACTCTTCCGAGCATTGCGATCCTCCCGCTATTCCTCAACCGGTCCCGCATACATCGCCACGAGACGATCGCCAATCAGACTTTGGTGACGAACACCGTTACGATCGGCTTCTTGCCCCAGGTCTGGTTGGCTGTGCTGCGAACAGCACGACGGACCGCTTCCTGCAGCATGGCGAGATCCTTGCGCTTTGCCCGCGGAATGCTTTCCACCGCACCGAGGATCGCGTCATAGAGCGTATCCTCCATGTCCTCGCCCTCGTCGTCGAACTCCGGCAGACCGATCGCCACGATATCCGGGTCGCCGAGGAAATCGTAACGGCTGTCGAGAACGACGTTGACGGCGACGTGCCCTGCGAAAGAGAGCTTGCGGCGCTCGCCGATGCCCATCTCCTCGAAATCGCCGATGAGGTTGCCGTCCTTGTAGATGCGGCCGTGCGGCGCTTCGTCAATGACCTCGGCCGGGCCCGGTGCGAGGCGCAACATTTCACCGTTGCGCATGCGCGGGACGCTGGCGATGCCCGATTGCTGGCCGAGCTCGGCATGGGCCGTCAGATGGGCGGCTTCGCCGTGAACCGGAACGAGGATCTGCGGGCGCAGCCACTGATACATCTGCTGCAGTTCGGTGCGGCGGGGGTGACCGGACACATGCACCAGTGCTTCACTGTCGGTGACAATGTGGATGCCCTGCTCAACCAGGCCATTCTTGATGTCGTTGATCGCCTTCTCGTTGCCCGGGATCGTGCGTGAGGAGAAGACGACCGTATCGCCGGCGGAGAATGCGACGTTGCGCATCTCGTCGCGTGCGATCTTGGCAAGGGCGGCCCGCGGCTCGCCCTGACTGCCGGTCAGGATGACGACAACCTTGTCGCGCGGCACGTAGCCGAACTCGTCTTCAGCCAGGAACGGCTTGATGCCTTCCATCAGCCCGAGGTCCCGAGCGACGGCGACGACGCGTCGCATCGAACTGCCAAGCAGCAGGACGTCGCGCCCCGCCTCCTCAGCGGCCTCAGCGATCGAGCGGATGCGCCCGACATTTGATGAGAAGGTCGTGATCGCAACCCGGCCTTCCGCATTGCCGATGATCTTCGCCAGGCTTTCCGACACTTCCTGTTCCGACGGCGAAACGCCGTCGCGCATCGCATTGGTGGAATCGCAGACAAGCGCCAAAACGCCTTCGTCACCGATCTGGCGGAAGCGCGTTTCGTCCGTCAACGGACCGAGCGACGGATGAAGGTCGATCTTCCAGTCGCCGGTGTGGACGACGGTGCCGACCGGCGTGCGGATGATCAGCGACATCGGCTCGGGGATCGAATGGTTGACACCGACCGCCTCGATCTCAAAGGGCCCGACATTGATGCGGTCGCCCTGCTTGAAGATCGTCACCGGGATCTCGCCGCGGCTCTTTTCGAAATCGCGCTTGGCCTCCAGCATGCCCGCTGTGAACGGCGAAGCATAGACCGGAACGTTGAGACCCGGCCAGAGATCGTTCAGACCGCCATAGTGATCCTCATGGGCATGGGTGATGATGATGCCCTTTAGATTGCGCCGCTCCTCCGCCAGGAAGCTGATATCGGCCAGCACCAGATCCACCCCCGGAAGATCCGGTCCCGGAAACGTCACGCCGCAATCGACCATGATCCACTGGCGGTTACCGGGTTTTCCGTAGCCGTAAAGGCCGAGGTTCATGCCGATTTCACCGACGCCGCCAAGCGGCAAGAACACCAGTTCTTCGTCCTGCGCCATATTGTAATGCGCCCTTGTTCTAAGAATTATCCGAAAAATACGTCGCCGGCGGCAATCGCCTGCATCGTGCCTGACCCGGTATCGAGCATCAACCGCCCGGTCTCATCAATACCGGCAAAGCGGCCCGAAAGCGACCGGTCCGGCAGGTTCACTGTAATCGTTTCACCGATGCCGCGGGCCGCCGCCCGCCATTGCTCGATGGTCTTTGCAATGCCTGCGCCGCGCTCCCACAATGACAACGTCTCCGCCATTGTGATGAACAGCCGCGCGAAAAGTTCGTCCGGCGAAACCGAGGCGCCCTCCCTTCTCAACGAGGTGACGGGATAGAGGGCCTCGTGCGGCTGGACGGCGATGTTGATGCCACAGCCAATGACCAAAGCCTGCCGTCCATCGGCCAGCGCCTCACCTTCGAGCAGAATGCCGCAGGTCTTCTTGCCATCGATCAAGATGTCGTTTGGCCACTTGATCTCCACCGGAGCCGCACCCGACGGCATTACCTGGCGGATTGCCCGGTGCACGGCGACGGCAACGGCGAGCGGCAAGGAATGCAGATGCTCGATCGGCGCCGGATCGATCAGGAGAAGCGATGCATAGAGATTGCCGGGTTCCGAGACCCAGGCACGGCCCCGGCGGCCGCGACCGCCTGTCTGCGTGGCGGCCGTGACCCAGAGATTGCCTGGGTCACCCTGGCGCCCGCGCGCCAGGCATTCGCTGTTTGTCGAGCCGACCGCATCGAGAGCGACGTGCCGGAAATCGTCTGGCGATATCCGGCCGCCGCTTTCAAGGCCGATCAAAAGAACGTCCGCGCCGCAACCTCGGCAGCGCTTCCAAGCGGGCCGCCGATCAGGACGTATCCGAGGACGAACAGACCCGAGAGACCGAAGACCAGCTTCAGTTCACCGGCCGTACGGGCAAACTCGCCCTTGGCTTCATCGAACCACATCACCTTGATGACGCGCAGATAGTAGTAGGCGCCAACGACGGATGCGAGAACACCGATGATGGCGAGCGCGTAGAGCTGGGCTTCGATCGCCGCCATGAAGACGAAGTACTTCCCGAAGAAGCCAGCCATCGGCGGGATGCCGGCGAGCGAGAACATAAGAACGGTCAACACGCACGCCATGAAGGGGTTCGTCTGCGACAGGCCAGCAAGATCGTCGACGTTCTCGACGTTTTCGCCTTCCTTGCGCCGCATCGCGAGGATGCAGGCAAAGGTGCCGAGCGTCATGACCATGTAGATGAGCATGTAGAGTAGAACGCCGCGAACGCCTGCCATCGAGCCGGCAGCAAGGCCGACCAGCGCGTAACCCATGTGGCCGATCGAGGAATAGGCCATCAGGCGCTTGATGTTGCGCTGGCCGATCGCTGCGAAGGAGCCGAGCAGCATCGATGCAATCGAGATGAAGACGATGATCTGCTGCCAGTCGGCAACGACGGGCTCGAACGCATTGATGACGATACGCACCAGGATCGCCATGGCCGCGACCTTCGGTGCCGCCGCGAAGAAGGCGGTGACCGGCGTCGGCGCACCTTCGTAAACGTCAGGCGTCCACATGTGGAACGGCACGGCCGAAATCTTGAAGGCGAGACCGGCAAGCACGAAGACGAGACCGAAGATCAGGCCGAGCGAGCGGCCTTCCGCCGTCAGCGCAGCAGCGATCTGGGTAAAGCCGGTGTGGCCCGTGAAACCGTAGATCAGCGACATGCCATAGAGCAGCATGCCCGAGGAAAGCGCGCCGAGCACGAAGTACTTGAGGCCGGCTTCAGTCGACCGCACGCTGTCGCGGTTGATGGCGGCGACGACGTAAAGGGCCAGCGACTGCAATTCCAGCGACAGGTAGAGCGAGATCAGGTCGTTGGCCGAGATCATCAACAGCATGCCGAGCGTTGCCAGCACCAGAAGCACCGGGAACTCGAAACGGTCGATCTGGGCGGATCGCGCGTGGCCGACCGTCATCACCAGGGCGGTGATCGAGCCGATCAATGCCAACACCTTCATGAACTTGGCGAAGGGGTCGGAGAGGAAGGCGCCGCCATAGGCAGAGCCTTCACCGGTCTTAAGCACGAGCCAGAGGCCCGCGATGATCAGAAGCGCAACCGCAAGGCCGGTGACGGTCGAAGCCGACTTTTCGCCGGCGAACACGCCGATCATCAGCAATGCCATCGCGCCGACCGCGAGGATCAACTCGGGGATCGAGAGTTGCAGGCTTGCAAGGAGGGTTTCAGCAGTCATGTCCAATCACGTCCTGTGGTCATTGCACCGAAAGCGCAACGTTTTGCGCTGCCTGCAGGGCTGCGGAGTAGTTGTTGACGAGCAGATCCACGGAAGCCGCGGTCGCATCGAAGATCGGTGCCGGATAGACGCCGAAGAAGATCGTCAGGATCACCAGCGGATAAAGGATGGCCTTTTCGCGTGACGACAGATCGAGCAGCGCCTTCAGGCTTTCCTTCTCCAGTGCACCGAAGATCACCCGGCGGTAGAGCCAGAGCGCATAGGCTGCCGACAGGATGACGCCCGAGGTGGCGAAGAGCGCAACCCAGGTGTTGGCGCGGAACGCACCGACGAGGGTCAGGACTTCGCCGACGAAGCCGGAGGTGCCCGGAAGGCCGACGTTCGCCATGGTGAAGACCATGAAGGCGACGGCGTATTTCGGCATGTTGTTGACCAGACCGCCATAGGCCGCGATCTCGCGGGTGTGCAGACGGTCATAGACGACGCCGACGCAGAGGAAGAGCGCGCCCGAGACGATACCGTGCGACAGCATCTGGAAGATCGCACCCTGCACGCCCTGGGTGTTGGCGGCAAAGATCCCCATCGTCACATAGCCCATGTGAGCAACCGACGAGTAGGCGATCAGCTTCTTGATGTCGGTCTGCATCATCGCGACCAGCGAGGTGTAGATGATGGCGACGACCGAAAGCGTGAAGACGAACGGCGCGAAGTAATCGGATGCCAGCGGGAACATCGGCAGCGAGAAGCGCAGGAAGCCGTAACCGCCGAGCTTCAGAAGGATGCCGGCCAGGATGACCGAGCCCGCGGTCGGCGCCTGAACGTGCGCGTCCGGGAGCCAGGTGTGGACCGGCCACATCGGCATCTTCACGGCGAAGGAGGCGAAGAAGGCAAGCCACAGCCACGTCTGCATCTGACGCGGGAAGCTATAGGCGAGCAGCTGCGGGATATCGGTCGTACCGGCTTGCCAGTACATCGCCATGATCGCAAGCAGCATCAGCACCGAGCCGAGCAGCGTATAGAGGAAGAACTTGTAGCTGGCGTAGACGCGATCCTTGCCACCCCAGACACCGATGATGATGAACATCGGAATCAGGCCGGCCTCGAAGAACACGTAGAAGAGCACGATATCGAGCGACACGAAGACGCCGATCATGAACGTTTCCAAGACGAGGAACGCGATCATGTAGGCCTTCAGGCGCTTCTCGATCGACAGCCAGCTTGCGAGCACGCAGAACGGCATGAGGAAGGCCGAGAGCACGACGAACAGCACCGAGATGCCGTCGACACCCAGGTGGTAGGAAATGCCGGTGCCGAGCCACTCATGCTTTTCGATCATCTGGAAACCGGGGTTCGAGGCATCGAACTGGTACCAGATGTAAACCGACACCGCGAAGGTGAAGATCGTCGTCAGCAACGAAACGTTCAGGATGTTCCGGCGTCCGTAGGCGCTGTCTTCCCTTACGAGCAAGAGAAGCAGGACGCCGACGAGCGGCATGAAGGTGACCGCGGAAAGTACGGGCCAATCGGTCATCAGAAGGAACTCCTGAACATCATCCAAGTAACAAGCGCGGCAATGCCGATCAGCATCGCGAACGCGTAGTGATAGAGGTAACCAGTCTGCAGGCGGACAACGCGGTCAGTGACGTTCATCACGCGTGCGGCAATGCCGTTCGGGCCGTAGCCATCGATGACGCGACCGTCGCCTTCCTTCCATAGGAAGGTGCCGAGCCACTTGGCCGAACGTACGAACAGGAAGTCATAGAGCTCGTCGAAGTACCACTTGTTGAGCAGGAACTGGTAGAGGCCACGATGCTGCTCCGCCAGATACTTCGGCAGTTCCGGCCGGCGGATATACATGTACCAGGCAGTGAAGAGGCCGAGCGCCATGGCGCAGAACGGGCTCCACTTCACCCACAGCGGTACGTGGTGGTATTCATGGAGGATTTCGTTCTCTGCCGACGTGAACAGCGCGCCCTTCCAGAATTCGGCATAACCTTCGCCGAAGAAGTGGTCGTGGAAGAAATAGCCAGCGGCAAGTGCACCAACGCCCAAGATATAGAGCGGAACCAGCATTACCTGCGGCGACTCGTGGACGTGATGCATGACATCCGACGATGCACGCGGCTTGCCGTGGAAAGTCAGGAAGGTTAGACGCCAGGAGTAGAAGCTGGTGAAGAGAGCGGCAATGACCAGCAGCGCGAAGGCGAAGCCGGAAACGGCACTATGCGACGCGAAGGTCGACTCGATGATCGCATCCTTCGAGTAGAAGCCCGCTGTGCCGATAACGCCGGGGATGCCAACACCGGTCAGTGCAATCGTACCGATGAACATCATCCAGTAGGTCACCCGGATGTGCGGCCGGAGGCCGCCCATGTAGCGCATGTCCTGTTCGCCATCGACAGCGTGGATGACCGAGCCGGCACCCAAGAACAGGAGCGCCTTGAAGAAGGCGTGCGTGAACAGGTGGAAGATGGCCGCGCCATAGGCGCCGACGCCGAGCGCCACGAACATGTAGCCGAGCTGCGAGCAGGTCGAATAGGCGATGACGCGCTTGATATCGTTCTGGACGAGACCGACGGTCGCGGCGAAGAAGGCGGTGATCGCGCCGATGATCGTCACGACGGTCAGTGCATCCGGCGACAGTTCAAACAGCGGCGACATGCGGGCGACGAGGAAGACGCCGGCGGTGACCATGGTTGCGGCATGGATCAGGGCCGAAACGGGGGTCGGTCCTTCCATCGCGTCCGGAAGCCAGGTGTGCAGCAGGAACTGCGCCGACTTGCCCATCGCGCCCATGAAGAGCAGCAAGCAGGCAGCCGTGATGGCGTCAGCCTTGTCGAGGTGCATGCCGAACAGGGTGACAACCGCCTCCCCTGCTGCAGCGCCTTCGGCCGGCAGGTAGGTCTGGGCGGCAGCGAAGATCGTCTCGAAGTTGACCGAGCCGAACAGCACGAAGACGAGGAAGATGCCGAGCGAGAAACCGAAGTCGCCGACGCGGTTGACGATGAAGGCCTTCATCGCAGCAGCGTTCGCCGACGGCTTCTTGTACCAGAAGCCGATGAGCAGGTAGGACGCCAGACCCACGCCTTCCCAGCCGAAGAACATCTGCACCAGGTTGTCCGACGTGATGAGCATGAGCATCGCGAAGGTAAACAGCGACAGATAGGCAAAGAAGCGCGGACGATGCGGGTCGTGGTGCATGTAGCCGATCGAATAGACATGCACGAGCGTCGACACCGTGTTGACGACGACGAACATGACCGACGTCAACGTGTCGACGCGGAATGCCCATTCGACATCGAAGCTGCCGGACTGGATCCAGCGCAGCACCGAAACCTTGATCATCTCCTGGTGGCCCAAGGCAACGTCGAAGAAGACGTACCAGGAGAGCGCAGCGGCGATGATCATCAGACCGCTGGTGACATATTCCGATGCCTTGGCGCCGATCGAAGTACCGAAGAGGCCGGCGATCAGAAAGCCGATCAAAGGCAGGAAGACGATAGCCTTGATGATGGTATCCATAGCCCAATCAGCCCTTCATCATGTTGACGTCTTCAACAGCGATCGAGCCGCGGTTGCGGTAGAAGACGACGAGAATTGCAAGTCCGATGGCCGCTTCCGCAGCCGCGACGGTCAGGATGAACAGGGCGAAGACCTGGCCCGTGATATCATTCAGGAACGCCGAGAAGGCGACCATGTTGATATTGACCGCGAGAAGAATGAGTTCGACCGACATCAGGATGACGATGACGTTCTTCCGGTTCAGGAAGATGCCGAAGACGCCCAGCGTGAACAGGATGGCGCTGACGGTGAGATAGTGGGAAATTCCGATTTCCATTTTTTGTTCCTCGATCTCGCGTCCGACTTAGATGCCCTGGCCCGGCTTGACCGTGACCACCTCGACGGCGGTTTCGGGCGAGCGGGCAACCTGCTGCGGGATGTTCTGGCGCTTGATGTTTTCGCGGTGGCGCAGCGTCAGCACGATCGCGCCGATCATGGCGACGAGCAGCACGAGGCCGGCGATCTGGAAGAAGTAGACATAGTGGGTATAGAGCACGTCACCGAGGGCGGCCGTGTTCGTGCGGTCCGCCACCGCCGGGATCGGCATCGAAATCGACTTGGCGATTTCAGGCGAGAACGTCGCGCCGCCAACCACGATGATGAGTTCGGCTGCGAGGATAAGGCCGATCAGCGCACCGATCGGCGCATATTCGAGCACGCCCGCGCGCAGTTCTGCGAAGTCGATGTCGAGCATCATGACCACGAAGAGGAAGAGTACCGCGACCGCGCCGACGTAGACGACCAACAGGATCATCGCGAGGAATTCGGCGCCGGTCAGCAGGAACAGGCCCGCCGAGTTGAAGAAGGTCAGGATCAGGAACAGAACCGAATAAACCGGGTTCCTGGCCGCAATGACCATAAATGCCGACGCCACCGCGATGAAGGCAAAGAGATAGAAAAAAAGAACCTGCAGACCCATGATCGGTGCCTTCTTCGTCTTGCACGGCGTGAAGCACTTCTGGCTCCACTCCACAGGCAAAGCCGGACACGCGTCCGGCCGTTGCCCAAACCTATGTCACATGCACCGCCCTCCCCGGGGCGGCGCTACGCTTTGTCCTCAGCGATAGGGCGAGTCCATTGCGATGTTGCGTGCGATTTCCCGTTCCCAACGGTCGCCGTTGGCGAGGAGCTTGTCCTTGTCGTAGTAAAGCTCTTCGCGCGTCTCGGTGGCGAACTCGAAGTTCGGGCCCTCGACGATGGCATCAACCGGACAGGCTTCCTGGCAGAAACCGCAATAGATGCACTTCACCATGTCGATATCGTAGCGCACCGTACGGCGGGTGCCGTCGTTGCGGCGCGGGCCGGCTTCGATGGTGATGGCCTGTGCAGGACAGATCGCCTCGCACAGCTTGCAGGCGATGCAGCGCTCTTCACCGTTCGGATAGCGGCGAAGCGCATGCTCGCCACGGAAGCGCGGGCTGACCGGCCCCTTTTCGAAGGGGTAGTTCAACGTCGCCTTCGGCTTGAAGAAGTAGCGCATCGACAAAAAGAACGCGCCGACGAATTCCTTCAGGAACAGCGAGCTGACGGCTTGCGAAAGACCGGCCATCATTTACCTCCAGAGTTGCCGGCCTGGGAGCGACCGGCGGTATGCTGCCAAACGTGAGCCATCGTCATGCGGCTCCCGTCAGCTTGAGAACGAATGCAGTGATCACGACCATTGCGAGAGAGATCGGCAGGAAGACCTTCCAGCCGAGACGCATCAGCTGGTCGTAGCGGTATCGCGGAACGAAAGCCTTCACCATCGCGAACATGAAGAACACGAAGGATGCCTTGAGAACGAACCAGATGATGCCGGGAACCCAGTTCAGGAACCAGACGTCGACCGGAGGCAACCAGCCGCCAAGGAACAGGATCGTCGTCAATGCGCACATCAGGCAGATGGCAGCATATTCGCCGAGCATGAACATCATGTAAGGCGTGGAGCCGTACTCGACCATGAAGCCGGCGACGAGTTCGGATTCGGCTTCCGGAAGGTCGAAGGGCGGACGGTTCGTTTCGGCAAGCGCCGAAATGAAGAACACGATGAACATCGGGAACAGCGCCAGCCAATGCCAGTCGAGGAACGACGCCGGCAGACCGAGGTTCGTGCCGATGCCCGTCGACTGGGCGTTGACGATGTCCGTCAGGTTCAGCGAGCCGACGCAGAGAAGGACGGTGACGATGACGAAGCCGATCGAGACTTCGTAGGAGACCATCTGTGCTGCGGAGCGAAGCGCGCCGAGGAAGGGATATTTGGAGTTCGACGCCCAGCCGCCCATGATGATGCCATAAACTTCAAGCGAAGATATGGCGAACACGAAGAGGATGCCGACGTTGATGTTCGCGATCACCCAACCGGCGTTGAGCGGGATCACCGCCCAGGCGGCGAGCGCCAGTGTCACGGAAACGAGCGGTGCGAGCAGAAAGATCGCCTTGTTGGCACCGGCGGGAATCACCGGTTCCTTGAAGACGAACTTCAAAAGGTCAGCGAAGGACTGGAAAAGCCCCCATGGGCCTACCACATTCGGACCACGGCGGAGCTGAACGGCAGCCCAGATCTTACGGTCTGCGAGCAGGATGTAGGCGATGAAAAGCAGCAGCGCGACCAGGAGCAGCAGCGACTGGGCGACCATGATGATCGCGGGCCAGACATAGGTCGAAACGAAAGCGTCCATGATACTCTATTCCCTCGCGCTCATTCCGCCGCAGCTTTGAAATTGTTGCGTGCCAAAGCCGAGCATTCGGCCATGACGGCGGATGCGCGCGCTATCGGGTTCGTCAAATAGAAGTCTTTGACCGGAGACGCAAACACGGATTTGCCCATCTCACCGGCTTTTTGGCCGAGTGCGGCAATTTCGTCGCCGTTGCCGGTCGCGATCGCGTCAATATCGGCGAAATGCGGGTGGTCCGCATAGAGCTTCGAGCGCAATTCGCCAAGCGAATCAAAGGGCAGCTTCTTGCCGAGCACGTCGGAGAGTGCGCGAATGATCGCCCAGTCCTCGCGTGCGTCGCCCGGTGCGAAGCCGGCGCGGTTGCCGACCTGAACGCGGCCTTCGGTGTTGACCCAGGTGCCGGACTTTTCGGTGTAGGTCGCGCCCGGCAGAATGACGTCGGCGGCATGTGCGCCGTTGTCGCCGTGCGAGCCGATATAGACCGTGAAGGCGGACTTACGATCAGCAAGGTCGATCTCGTCAGCGCCGAGCAGGAAGAGAACGTCGGATGCGGTGACCATTTCGGCCGCCGTCTTGCCGTTTGCGCCCGGAACGAAGCCGAGGTCGAGACCACCGACGCGGGAAGCAGCCGTGTGAAGCACGGCAAAACCGTTCCACTCGGCGGTGACCGCACCGACAGCACCTGCGAGCTTGGCGGCGGCAGAAAGAACGGCAGCACCGCCCTCCCCTGCGATCGCGCCCTGGCCGATGAGGATCATCGGGCGCTGGGCCTTCTTCAAGGTCGCTGCAAACTTGCCCTTGCCGGAGACGAGCTCGGCGAGCGTTTCGGTACCGGCGCCGAGATATTCGTATTCGTAGCGCAGTTCGCCGGGCTCACCGATCACGGCGATTGGGAAATTGCCCATGCGGTAACGCTTGCGGATGCGGGCGTTGAGAACCGAAGCCTCGAAGCGCGGGTTGGAGCCGATGATCAGCAGCGCATCAGCGCTTTCGATACCAGCGATCGTCGGGTTGAAGAGGTAGCTGGCGCGGCCGAGCGACGGGTCGAGTGCGGCGCCATCCTGGCGGCAGTCGACGCTCTCGGAGCCAAGAGCCGAGATCAGTTGCTTCAGCGCGTACATTTCTTCGACCGAAGCGAGGTCACCGGCAATGGCGCCGATCTTGTCGCCGGAGGTCTGGCCAACGGCAGCCTTGACCGCCTGGAAGGCTTCGCCCCAGGTCGCCGGCTGCAGGCGGCCGTCCTTCTTGACGTAGGGACGATCGAGGCGCTGCGTCTTCAGGCCATCCCAGATGAAGCGGCTCTTGTCGGAGATCCACTCTTCGTTAATCTCTTCGTTGACGCGCGGCATGATGCGCATGACTTCGCGGCCGCGGGTGTCGACGCGGATCGCCGAACCGAGCGCATCCATCACGTCGATGGATTCGGTCTTGTTCAGTTCCCACGGACGGGCGGTGAAGGCGAAGGGCTTCGAGGTCAGAGCGCCGACCGGGCAGAGGTCGACGACGTTGCCCTGCAGTTCCGACGTCATTGCCTGCTCGAGATAGGTGGTGATCTCGGCGTCTTCGCCGCGGCCGATCAAGCCAAGCTCGGCAATGCCCGCGACTTCGGTCGTGAAACGAACGCAGCGCGTGCAGTGGATGCAGCGGTTCATCACGGTCTTGACGAGCGGGCCGATATACTTGTCTTCGACGGCGCGCTTGTTTTCCTGGTAGCGCGAGCTGTCGATACCGAAAGCCATCGCCTGGTCCTGCAGGTCGCATTCGCCGCCCTGGTCACAGATCGGGCAATCGAGCGGATGGTTGATCAGCAGGAATTCCATCACGCCTTCGCGCGCCTTCTTGACCATCGGTGTGGTCGTGAAGACTTCGGGCGCTTCGCCGTTCGGGCCCGGACGAAGATCGCGCACGCCCATGGCGCAAGATGCGGCGGGCTTCGGTGGCCCTCCCTTCACCTCGATCAGACACATGCGGCAGTTGCCGGCGACCGACAGCCGCTCGTGGAAACAGAAGCGCGGAACTTCGGCCCCGGCCTCTTCGCACGCCTGAAGCAGCGTGAAATGATCCGGTACCTCGATCTCTTTTCCGTCGACTTTCAGCTTTGCCATCTTCGTACTCAATCCTGTCTTCCGTCCGTCGGCCTAAAGGCGACGGACAATTCCAACACAGCCTTGCTGCTTGCGGGCGATGGCCGTCTCCGGTCCCCCGCCCCTATTCTCTCACGCGCTTTTCAGCGCCTTGGCCTGCCCAACCCAATCGTCCCGCTTGATCCGCCCGCCGAAGCCGAGCTCGTCGTCGAAGCGAGCGACGTCCGAGTCGCTCCAGCCGGCAATGTCGGCAAAGCCGCTGATGCCCTTCGCATTCAGCACCTGCTCGAGCTTCGGGCCGATACCGGAGATCCGTTTGAGGTCGTCGGCGGCTTTCGCCTTGGCGCGCGCCGCGCGAACCTTGACCACCTTTTCAGCTGCAACCTTCTCGACCACCGGCTTGGCAGGCGCGGACGGCTTGCTCACGGGTTCCGGCTTTGCTTCGGCCTGCGCCGTCTTTGCGACGACGGCGGGCGTCGCGTCAGACGCTGCGGGCTCTGCCCGCTTCTGCGCCGCCTCGACGGCCCCTTGCATCGCGCCGATCATGGCTCCGGCAAAATGGCTGGTGAGGCCGAAGCCAATCGCGGTTGCGGCCGCAACCGCGGCAGCCGGGTGAACCATCAGCGGGTGCAGCGGCACCTGCTGCAGGTTCTTCATCCATTCGCCCATGCCGAACGGATCGGCCGGGTCGCCGCCGAGCAGACGCGCGAACGGAATGCCTGCTTCGGCCTGTCCCTTCATCTGTCCCTCTCCGCGTGCACCGGCCATAACCCTTACTCCGCCGCTTCCAGAACCGCGCCATGCGACGAGGCATTGCGCGTGTATTGGTCGATGCGCGCTTCCATTTCCGGACGGAAATGCTTGATCAGGCCTTGAATCGGCCAGGCGGCTGCGTCGCCGAGCGCGCAAATCGTGTGGCCTTCCACCTGCTTGGTGACGTCGAACAGCATGTCGATTTCGCGCTTCTGGGCGCGACCCTGAACCATGCGTTCCATGACGCGCATCATCCAGCCGGTGCCTTCGCGGCACGGCGTGCACTGGCCGCAGCTCTCGTGCTTGTAGAAGGCCGAGAGACGCCAGATCGCCTTGATGATGTCGGTCGACCTGTCCATGACGATGACGGCGGCTGTTCCGAGGCTGGAGCCGACTTCGCGCAGACCGTCGAAATCCATGATCGCGTCCTTCATCTGCGCGCCGGGCACGCAAGGAACGGACGAACCGCCGGGGATGACGGCGAGCAGGTTGTCCCAGCCGCCGCGAATGCCGCCACTGTGCTTTTCGATCAGTTCGTGGAACGGGATCGACATCGCGTCTTCGACCGTGCACGGGCGATTGACGTGGCCGGAAACCGAATAGAGCTTGGTGCCGTGGTTGTTCGGACGGCCAAAGCTCGTGTACCAGCCGGCGCCGCGGCGCAGGATGGTCGGGGTGACGGCGATCGATTCAACGTTGTTGACGGTCGTCGGGCAGCCGTAGAGGCCCATATTGGCCGGGAACGGCGGCTTCAGGCGCGGCTGGCCCTTCTTGCCTTCAAGGCTTTCGAGCAGCGCGGTTTCTTCGCCACAGATGTAGGCGCCGGCACCATGGTGCACGTAGATGTCGATGTCGTAGCCGAGCTTGTTGTTCTTGCCGAGCAGGCCGTAGGCGTAGCACTCGTCGATTGCCGCCTGCAGCGCCTCGCGCTCGCGGACGAATTCGCCGCGAACGTAGATGTAGGCGACATGGGCCCCCATGGCGAAGCTGGCGATGACGCAGCCTTCGATCAGCGTATGCGGATCGTGACGCATGATGTCACGGTCCTTGCAGGTGCCGGGCTCGGACTCGTCGGCGTTGACGACGAGGTAATGCGGACGGCCGTCGCTTTCCTTCGGCATGAAGGACCACTTGAGGCCCGTGGGGAAGCCGGCGCCGCCACGACCGCGAAGGCCGGAAGCCTTTACTTCGTTGACGATCCAGTCACGGCCCTTTTCGAGCAGCTGCTTGGTGCCGTCCCAGTGGCCACGCGCCATGGCGCCCTTCAGCGACTTGTCCTTGAGGCCGTAGATATTGGTAAAGATGCGGTCTTCATCTCTGAGCATAATTCACCTCTTTACCGCGGCTTCTTGCCGAAGACCTTGATGTATTCGGCTTCGCCGCCCTTGGCGAGCGCCTTGGCCTGCTTGGCCCAGTCGTCGCGTTCGATGCGGCCCTTGAAATTCAGGTATCCGTCGACCCACTCGCGCTCCGCCTTCTTCCACGAAGCAACTTGCGTGTAGGTGTAGATGCCCAGTTCGTTCAGCGTGCCCTCGATCTTCGGACCGACGCCCGAGATCAGCTTGAGGTCGTCAGTCGCTGCCGGCTTCTCAATACCAGCCGGACGGTTCTTGTCCTCGAGCGACGGCTTACCGGCAACAGCGGCGGCCTTGGCCGGCTTCGACTTATCGACGGTGTCGCCTTCGACCTTTGCGTTAGCAGCGGCTTCCGCCTTTGCCGTCGCCGGGGTCTTCAGCGATGCGTCGGTCACGGCCGATGCGGTCTTGGCGCGGCCGGCATTCGACGGCGGCACCGAGACGGCCGGAGCATCGCTTACCTTCTTGGCAGCGCTGGTCGCAGCCTTCGCCGGAGCCGCAAGCGTCAGGGTCGTTGGGCCGCCTTCCGGCGCCGAGTAAATGCGATCGATCTGCGGACCGGGGGTAACTTCAGCACCCTTGCCTGCTTCGAAACGGTCGATGATCTGCTCGAGTTGCTCGGGCGTCAGGTCTTCGAAAGTATCCTTGAAGATCATGACCATCGGCGCGTTGACGCAGGCGCCTTGACATTCGACTTCTTCCCAGGAGAGCGTGCCGCTCTCGTTCAGGGTGAAGGGATCATGGGCGATCTTGCTCTTGCAGACCTTGATCAGGTCTTCGGCGCCACGCAGCATGCAGGGCGTTGTGCCGCAAACCTGAATGTGGGCGCGCGTGCCGACCGGCTTCAACTGGAACTGGGTGTAGAAGGTCGCAACTTCGAGCGCGCGAATGTACGGCATGCCCAGCATGTCCGCGATCGACTCGATGGCCGCCTTCGTGACCCAGCCGTCCTGATCCTGAGCGCGCATCAACAACGGGATGACGGCGGACTGCTCACGACCCTTGGGGTATTTGTTGATCGTTTCCTTCGCCCAGGCGGCGTTCTCCTTGCTGAAGGCAAAGCTCGCTGGCTGGACGGTGTCTTCGGCTAGTCGACGAACGGACATTCTAGTGGACACCTTATCAGTTAATCGAACCGCACCGCGATTTCGTCACCGAGACGAATTCGCAGGCATAGGCTGACTGGTCTTTCTGCAAAAATACGATGTAGCGCGTGCCATTGGCGACCGCGGCCTTGATCTCGTAGCCCTTGGCCACGAGCTCGGCCATCGAGCCCCCGCGCATGCCGCCCGAGGTCGCGCCGCTATCGACCGATTCCTGTGCGGAAGCGGTCGACATAAGCGCGAGAAGAGCGAGCGTGGCCAGGGGCGCGAGACGCATCAGCGATCCACCTCACCGAACACGATATCGAGGGAGCCCAGCACGGCCGAAACGTCGGCAAGCTGGTGTCCCCGACAGAGGAAGTCCATCGCCTGCAGATGCGCATAACCTGGAGCACGGATCTTGCAGCGATAGGGCTTGTTGGTGCCGTCGGAGACGAGATAGACGCCGAATTCGCCCTTCGGCGCTTCGACGGCGGCGTAAACTTCGCCGGCCGGCACGTGATAGCCTTCGGTGTAGAGCTTGAAGTGGTGGATGAGCGCTTCCATCGAACGCTTCATCTCACCACGCTTCGGCGGAACGATCTTGCCGTCGAGCGACGAAACCGGACCGACCTTGGCGTCGCCGAGCAGGCGATCGACGCACTGGCGCATGATGCGCGCCGACTGGCGCATCTCGATCATGCGGATCAGGTAGCGGTCGAAGCAGTCACCGTTCTTGCCGATCGGGATATCGAATTCCATATCCGAGTAGCATTCATACGGCTGCGAACGACGCAGGTCCCAGGCCGCACCCGAACCACGCACCATGACACCCGAGAAGCCCCAGGCCCAGGCGTCGTCGAGCTTGACGACGCCGATGTCGACGTTGCGCTGCTTGAAGATGCGGTTGCCGGTGAGCAACTCGTCAATATCGTCGACGGTCTTCAGGAACGGATCGATCCACTTGCCGATGTCTTCGACGAGCTCGTGCGGCAGATCCTGATGGACGCCGCCCGGACGGAAATAGGCAGAGTGCATGCGCGCGCCGCAGGCGCGCTCATAGAACACCATCAGCTTTTCGCGCTCTTCGAAGCCCCAGAGCGGCGGCGTCAGCGCGCCGACGTCCATGGCCTGCGTCGTGACGTTCAGAAGATGCGAGAGGATGCGGCCGATTTCCGAATAAAGAACGCGGATGAGCTGGCCGCGGATCGGAACTTCCGTGCCCGTCAGCTTCTCAACCGCGAGTGCGAAAGCGTGCTCCTGGTTCATCGGCGCCACGTAGTCGAGGCGGTCGAAATAGGGCACGGCCTGCAGATAGGTCTTGGTCTCGATCAGCTTCTCGGTGCCGCGATGCAGAAGGCCGATATGCGGATCGACGCGCTCGACGATTTCGCCATCAAGCTCGAGCACCAGGCGAAGAACGCCGTGCGCCGCCGGATGCTGCGGACCAAAGTTGAGGTTGAAATTGCGGACGTTATGTTCGGTCATACCGATTGCTCCAGGCCGGACGGCAGCCGCTTGGCGGCTACCGCGGGCCATTTAGTCTCACCGTGCTTTCGCCTTCTCGTCGCCGGGCAGCACGTAGTCCGTGCCTTCCCAGGGAGAGAGGAAGTCGAAGTTGCGGAATTCCTGCTTCAGCTCGACGGGTTCGTAGACGACGCGCTTGGCCTGGTCGTCATAGCGGACCTCGACGAAACCGGTGACCGGGAAGTCCTTGCGCAGCGGATGTCCTTCAAAACCGTAGTCTGTCAGGATGCGTCGCAGGTCCGGATGGCCGGTGAACAGGATGCCGTACATGTCGTAGGCTTCACGCTCGAACCAGTCGGCGCCGGGATAGACCGGAGTTGCCGAGGGAACCGGCTCGTTCTCGCCGGTCGAGACCTTGACGCGCACGCGCAGATTCTGGCGCGGCGACAAGAGGTGGTAGACCACATCGAAGCGATCCGGCCGCTGCGGCCAGTCGACGCCGCAGACATCGACGAAGTTGACAAAGGCGCATTGCACGTCATCGCGCAGGAAAGTGAGCAGCGCGATGAGGTTCGCCGACGTCGTCGTCAGCGTCAGTTCGCCATAGTTCAGCGATGCATCGGAGATCAGCGCACCGCGCGTTTCGCGCAAGTAGGACGCAAGCTCGTTCAGGGCTTCACTCATATCAAAGACCCCCTGCCCTTAGCGCTCGATCGTGCCGGTTCGGCGGATCTTCTTCTGCAGCAGGAGCACGCCGTAAAGCAGCGCTTCTGCCGTGGGAGGACAGCCTGGCACGTAGATGTCGACGGGAACGACGCGGTCACAGCCGCGAACGACGGAATAGGAATAGTGGTAGTAGCCGCCGCCGTTGGCGCAGGAGCCCATCGAGATGACGTAACGCGGCTCCGGCATCTGGTCATAGACCTTGCGGAGCGCAGGCGCCATCTTGTTGGTCAGCGTGCCGGCGACGATCATGACGTCGGACTGGCGCGGCGAGGCGCGCGGCGCAAAGCCGAAACGCTCGGCGTCATAACGCGGCATCGACATCTGCATCATCTCGACCGCGCAGCAGGCGAGACCGAAGGTCATCCACATCAGCGAGCCGGTACGGGCCCAGTTGATGAGCTCGTCCGTCGAGGTGACGAGAAAACCCTTGTCGGCGAGCTCATTGTTGATCTCGCCGAAGAATGCATCATTGCTGCCAATCGGCTTGCCGGTAGAGGGATCAATGATCCCCTTCGGCTTGGGCGCAACGAGCGTGGTGCCGGATGCTAGTTCCATTCCAGCGCTCCCTTCTTCCATTCATAGATAAAGCCGATCGTCAGCACACCGAGGAAGACCATCATCGACCAGAAGCCGAACCAGCCCAACTCATGGAACGAAACCGCCCAGGGGAAGAGGAAGGCGACTTCAAGGTCGAAGATGATGAAGAGGATCGACACGAGATAGAAGCGGATGTCGAACTTCATGCGGGCGTCGTCGAACGCATTGAAGCCGCACTCGTAGGCCGACAGCTTTTCCGAATCAGGAGCCTTGAAAGCGACGGCGAAGGGAGCAATCAGAAGCGCCACACCGATCACCAATGCGATTCCAATGAAAATCGCGATCGGAACGTAGGAACCGAGAAGTTCAGTCATTGTTATCCGTCCCTGCCTGCGGAAGGGCGCATGGGAGAGCGCCAGAACAACAAATCTCGCAGGCCGAAAAATATGTTGCAACGCCGGAGTGGTTAGCGCAGCCCGCGCCGTCGCGCAAGCCTTGAGGGGCCATTTAAACCGCTTCGCAACACAGGATCCGACGGGTGGTACCGACAAAGCGCGGATTTGCGGGCCGACGCGAACTTTACGGTAAAACAAAGCGAGACGAGACAGATTGCCGCAGCGCACAATCCGGCCCCAAGGAGGGCGGAATTCACATGTAGGCGGAGAGAAGAAAATGGCGCGAGTGACGGGGCTCGAACCCGCGACCTCCGGCGTGACAGGCCGGCACTCTAACCGACTGAGCTACACCCGCGCATGATGACCGCGAACGATCATTATTACCACCATCGGCCTTCTATGAGAATGCCTAGGCAATTCAAGATCAAGAGTGGCGCGAGTGACGGGGCTCGAACCCGCGACCTCCGGCGTGACAGGCCGGCACTCTAACCGACTGAGCTACACCCGCATCCTCTTGACTTGGTTGAGGCGTTTCCGCCCCGGCACCGAGCGGGCTTGCCCGTTCGATGAGCGGCTAACTAAGCGGTTCGCATTTGGGTGTCAAGCGTGTTTGAAGACAAATCCGTGACGGAATGAAAATTGATCCACAGAGCGAAAAATCATCCACAGGGTATCGTGACGACGAACATCGGGAGACAGGGACGCACGCGTGACGCAGCCACATGCCCCCTTCGATCGCCTGTTCTCTCCCGTGCGGAGATACCGAACTGCGAAACTTTATCTATCGCCCTCCCCTGCCGAGGGGACGGCGGAAAAAGCGCTTTCTTGTCCACAACCAGGAATCCCGGCAATTCAGGGCATCGCGCGACCGCCAACAAAAAAAATCATAAAAACGATACAAATGCTCTTGCGGTTTTTTTCGGTTACGCCTAGATCACGCCCACCGACGCGGCGGACTGATCCGGTCCAAACGCGGAAGGGCGATTAGCTCAGTTGGTAGAGCGCCTCGTTTACACCGAGGATGTCGGCGGTTCGAGTCCGTCATCGCCCACCATTTTCTCCAAAAAGATAAATACCATTTACCTCCGCTGAATTTGCTGTACGCGAATTATTGCGACATTCGTGTTTGCGATGCGACTTCGGATCTCGTCGAGTGAAGCACCAGCTTTGAGACGCACTGGCGTTGAGCGGCGGGGAATCAGGGCTTCGGCAGTCCCGAGCGCAGCGGCCCGTCACAATTCAGTGCTTCGGCGCGCCACTGGCGGCAGAAACGCCAGCTTGCGACGCGCCCGTATGCGCGGCGCAGTTACGCGCCGCGATACTGCTCGTCGCTCACATGCTCCAGCCAATCCACAGCCTTGCCATCGAGCGCTTCCTGAATCGCAAGGTGCACCATTGCCGTATCCGGCGCTGCACCATGCCAGTGCTTTTCGCCCGGCGGGAACCAGACGACATCGCCGACGCGAATCTCCCGCACCGGGCCGCCCCAGGTCTGCGCCAGTCCGCGGCCGGCGGTCACGACCAGCGTCTGGCCGAGTGGATGCGTATGCCAGGCCGTGCGCGCGCCGGGCTCGAAGGTAACGCTGACGGCGCGAATTCTCGCAGGGTCAGCGGCTTCGATCACCGGATCCTGGCGCACGGTGCCGGTGAAGTATTCCGCCGGAGCGCGCATCGAGGGTCTCGATCCACCGGGTATGATGTCCATCTCTTGTTCCTCCGATTTGCGTGTTCGGCGCCTCGTCAGCGAAATACGCCACGGCCAACAACTACGATCTCGCCCGCGAGCCTATCATAACCTGTGGATTGTCACAGTCGGGCAGGTATCACGAGCGATCTCGCAAAGATGTTCGTGGTGGGTCAGATAGATCACCTGGCCCACGCGCGCCATTTCCGCCATCTGCTCGAAGGCGCGGCCAGCGCGCCCGTCATCGAAGGTCTCCATGATGTCGTCGGCGATGAAGGGTAGCGATTCGCGGGCAGCCGCGATTTCGTGATAGCCGGCGATTCTGAGTGCCAGATAGAGTTGGAACCGAGTGCCCTTGGAGAGATCCTTGGCGAGTTTCGATCCGCCGCCGGCGGCATTGGCGATCAGGAATTCCTGTCCCTTGTCGGATTGCGCCGACAGGCCAGAATATTCACCACCACTGATCCGGCTGAAGGTTTCGGAAGCACGGCGCATCATCGCGCTGCGGTGGCGCTCGCGGAAAAGCCGAAGCGCGGTCTCGGCCGCGATAACGCCGGCCCGGAGCCGAAGATAGGCGAGCGCCTTGCTCTCGATGTCGAGCAGCAGCGTTCGCCGCTTCTGATCGAGTTCGGCAACCGTATCGCCGCCTTCGACATCGGCGAGCGCCTTTTCCCTGCCCCGCATGTCCGTATGCAGCTCGCTGACGTCGCGGTCGCTTTCTTCAAGCGCCGCATCGAGCCGCGCCAGTTCCAACCTAACGGCGGCGTCATCGAGCTCGGCGAGCAACGCCTCGGCCTGCGCGCAAGTGGCTACGCCCAATCGGGAAGCGATATCCGCTTCCAGTTCGGCTATGCGCTGGCGCAGGCGCTCCTGTTCGCGAGCGGCTTCGAACTGCTGCATGGCGTCGTCGAGCGTTTCACACTCGAAAAACTCCGTCACGAGGCGCCGGCGCGCCCAATGAATCTCGCGCGCGCCACAGATGGCGCGCCAATCCTCCTCGAGGCGAGCCAATTCCGCCAGGGAAGTTGCCCGGCGGTCGGCAAGCCGCTGGGCGTCGGCAGCGCGCGTCTTGAGCGCGGTAAACGTCGCCACCGTATCGTCTGTCGGCGATCCGCCCGCGAGGTCAGCTATATCGCGTTCGAAAGCCACCTGGTCCTTGCGCATCCCGGCGACACGGTACTCCAGATCGGCCTTGCGCTGTGTGAGCTTGTCCAGGTCCTGCAGGACCGCAAGCATCGCACCGATCTGCTCCGGCAAGAGCTCTCCGCTGCGTTCGGCAAGCCAGCTCTTGGCAAGCAGTGTCCTCCACTGCTCCTGCCAGGCGGCCATTTCGGTTTCAGCAAGGTCCAAGGTCGAGCGTCGGCCTTCGAGAACCGCAGCGCTACGCTTTGCCGCCTCGCGGGCCGCATTGCGAGCGGCAGCTACGGTCTGCGCCTGCGATACGACTCGCTCCGCGATCAAAAGGAGATCGTCGAGCCGCTCCGATAGCCCTTCTTCGATGCCGATGCGTGCGAGTTCTTGGCTGAGCCCGCAGACCGCCTCGGCCTCCTCCGCATGAGCGCGCTCGAATTCCAGACGGACAGCGCGTAGCTGCGCGCGCAGTTCGAGCGCCGAACCTCTAACGGCGAGCCAGGCTTCCAGCTGCGGCAAGCCCGTGACGCAGGGTAAACCACACGACGTCGCGAAGGTTTCCAGAGACTTTGCCTGAGCCGCCATCTCCTCGCGGCATCGCTGCTGGTGCTCACGCAGTGCCGCAAGGCGGGCGCGTCGCTCGGTTATCGCAAGCGACAGGCCGCGCAGATCCGCAAGCCGCGCCGTCTCCGTGAGACGCAGCGCCATGACCTCGTCATCTCTGCCCATAGCCTCTTCGAAATCGACCGCCGTTTCCAGGAGGAGCTGGCCCTTGTGCCGTTCCCAGGCCTCGTCACGACGGCGGCGCAGTACCGCGGCAGAACCGTCGTCCAGCGCGGCGCCAGCGGTAGACAGCGCGGCCAGCCGCGCCTCTTCTCCCGCAAGCAGTTCCTGCTCGCCCGCGACGCGATCGGAAAGGCGCGCTTGCCGCTCTTCCAATGAGGCCACGACCTTGCGCAACGCCTCGAGTGCTCCGGGTGCGGGAACGCCGAGTGCCAACAGATCGTCGGCGCTGCCAGCGAAAGGCCTCAGCTGCAGCAGTTTGTCGGCAAGTTCCACCTCCAGGCGATCCAGAGATTGCACGGCTGCCTGTTTCCGCAGCAGGCAGTCGCTGCGGCGCAGCAGCGCCAGCCGGCCGGAAAGGCAGGAGGTATCCGCGGCTCCCCCCTCTTCCTCGACCCGGGCCAGCTCGCGTTCAGCGGCGCGACTTTCTTCGGCTGCAGCTTGCACTTCGTGGCGAGCCGAAGAGCATCGCTCGGCCAAGGCAGAATGCCGGCGCGCGAGATCTTGAAGCCGCGCGCCGATCCCAGCCGGCAACAGCAGGTCGGCGGGGTCCCGGTCAGCCTGTTCTCCGAGCCGCAGCAGGCAGCCGACGATCTCCGTCGACGTCCGCGCCAATTCTTCCAATCGAGAGGGCATATCGCGCGCGGCAGTGATATAGCGCGCATCGAGCGCGGTCTCCTGCAGCGCCGTCAGCCGCTCAGCCAGGCACAGCCCTTCCTTGTCGAGCGGGAATTCTTCCAGCGCATCTCGGCGATGCTGCATCTCGCTTTCGTTCTGGCGGAGCCGGACGTCGATCTCCGCCTCCTGGCGGCGAAGCGCCGGCAGCTCGGTAGCCCACTCGGCCGGCGGGACCGGCAGCACCGGAATGCTTGCCAGCTCATGGCGAAGCGCGTGCAGCCGACCAAAGTGCGGCAGCGCTTCGATCTCGGCATTCAGGCGAGCGCGCGCGACCCGCAGTTCGGCACGGCGTGTGATCGCCTCCTCGTGGCGGTCGCGGGCTTGCGCCAGGGTCTTGCGCAGGGTCGCGTATTCGCGGGCATTGATATCGAGGGTGTTTCGCTCCGTTCTCAGGGCATCAAGCTGCGCCTTCATCTCCGCAAGCTGATGCTTGCGCGCCTGCGGCCGATAGAAGGCGTCGGCCTGGCCGCGCAGGGCCGCAAGGATCGCCGTACTGTCCGGCAGGCCGGAGCTTGCGGAAAACAACAGCGAACCGAGTTCTCCCTCGCTCTTCAGGATCGCTTCCCCGCCCTTCTCAATACTCTCATCGTCGAGCGAAAACATCGTCTGGTAGGTGTCGCGGTCAATGGCGCCCAATGCTCCGGAGAAGAGATTGTCGGGCAGCGGCTGATCATCTGCGCTGACCAGCGAGTTCGTCTTGCGTTTGAGCCGGAACACACGATGCGTCCGACCTGCCGCCTCGATGGTGCCGCCGACCCGCATTGTCGGATAGGGATGCAGGAAGCCGTAAGGGCTCGAATGCTCGATCCCGAAAAGCAGATCGAGGAAGCCCGAGAACATAGTTGATTTTCCGGCCTCGTTCGGTCCGTAGACGATGTGCAGGTCGGGCACACCGGCGACGCTCTCACCGAAGTCGAGCCGGCGATCGGTGAATTTGCCGTAGCGAACGAGATCGAGCGCGGTGAGCCGCATCAGTGCTGCCCCTCGCCTGCACCGCCGCCGTGAAGATGGGCAAGCACCTCCGTGCCTCCCGAAGCGCTGGCCTCGAAAGCGAGCCGCTCGATGGCGTCTTCATCCGGCGCCAACACTTGGCGCAACTCAGGGGGCAGTTGTTGCAACAGATCTTCCACCGCTGCCCGGACCTCCTGGCGAAATCCGTGGGCGGGCATCACATCGGCCTCGACGAGGGCGACCAGTTCATCGACGGGATCGAGCATCGCCCCCGTCTTTTCCAGCAAGGGGTTGCCGCAGGCAATATCCAGCTTCTCGATCCAGCAACCGACGATGCCGGCTGCAATGTTGTCGATCTCGGCGCGCAGCAAATCCGCGTCGCGGCGAAGGCGCCAGGCAAGCGACGTAGCCCCGGTAAGCATTACACGCAGGATGACATTTTCCGCCAGCGTATCTGCCGAGACCCGCACAAGCGCCAGCCTGACCGCATCGAGCACATCGCGCCACTCGGAGAGGCCGGAGATATCGACAGACAGGCGCTCGAAACTGGCGATGCCGATCGGCTGTTCGG
>NZ_JAEPRP010000344.1:0-2407 GCF_016652895.1 Ensifer sp. SSB1 | reverse complement strand
GGGCTTCCACCTGCTGGTCCTGCTGCTTGCGCAGCTTCTTGTAGGTCTCGGCGATGATGTCGAGGGTTTCCATGACCTGCGGGCGCAGTTCCGCTTCCATGGCCGCGAGCGAGAGGTTCGACTCGTCGTCGTCTTCCTCTTCTTCCTCGGCCGGCATGACATCGCCGCCGACATTGGTAATGTCGTCGTCGTTGGCGGCGGTGCGCACCTTGCGGGTCTTTTCCTTTTCCTCGGCCGCCTTGCGGTCAGCCTCGATCTTTTCCGGGCTCTGGAACTGCGGGGCAGCCTTGGCCTCGGGACCGGAATAGGTGGTTTCGAGATCGATGATCTCGCGCAGCAGCGTCTGGCCTTCGTTCAGTTCGTCGCGCCAGATGATCAGCGCCTGGAAGGTCAGCGGGCTCTCGCAGAGACCGGCGATCATCGTTTCGCGGCCAGCCTCGATGCGCTTGGCGATCGCGATTTCGCCTTCGCGGGACAGGAGCTCGACCGAGCCCATTTCGCGCAGGTACATGCGGACCGGATCGTCGGTACGATCGGTCGGTTCCTTCTTCTTGCTGGTCGCAAGCGCCGTGCCGCCGGAAGGGGCGAGTTCGCCGCCTTCGCTGTCGCCGTCGTCGTCGCTCGCCTCGTCGTCACCGCCGCCGGCAGCCTCTTCGGCTTCCTCGTCCTCGATCACGTTGATGCCCATGTCGGACAGCATCGCCATCGTGTCTTCGATCTGTTCGGAGGTGACTTCCTCGGACGGAAGGACCGAGTTCAACTCGTCCATCGTCACGTAGCCGCGCTTCTTGGCGGCCTTGATCATCTTCTTGACAGCGTCGTCGGAAAGATCGAGAAGCGGACCGTCCGGAGCACCTTCGCGTTCTACGTCAGCTTCTTCGTTTTCTTTGACTTTGGTTGCCATTTAGTTCGTCGCTTTCCTTGTCGCAACCGGCGTGAGTCCGGTGCCAATGCCGCTCGAAGGTTCGGGCACGCCGCGTACCCGCCACCGAATCATTTCCCCTGACGTAACGGGATGATGTTTAATTCCTGTTTAACCACGAGTGCGATCGTGGCAAAGCGGGCGAGCTTCGACAGTCCTGCCACTGAAACGTCTCTGGCATGATTCCCTAACCGCCGTGTCATTTCGCCATTTCTTATTCGGAAATGGTGATTCCCACTATTTTCGATCCCGTCAAGCATTTCCGCTGAAAAACCGGCTGATTCGGCAAAAATCACCGTTCCTATCGCTTTTTGGGGTTTATCAGCTTCCGCTGAAGATGTAGGCGCTGCCCGCCAAAAGACAAGGGTGCCACCGATTTAATCGGCAAGGTCCCGTTGTGCCATATCCGCACCGCAACCAGAGATTCATCTTTCCCCTGCTCCTAAACCGAACGACCGTCGTATTTGACGATCTTGACCGCCTCCAGATCGAACTCCGGCAAGCAACGCAGGTTGATTGCGGCCATCTTCCCGTGCGGTCCCTCGCCTTCGCCGAAAGGGGCGATGCCGCAGCTATCGCAGAAATGATGCCGGATGACATGCTTGTTGAAGAGATAGGTCGAAAGGTCCGTTTCCGGTGTCTTCATCGTCAGCCTGTCGCGGGGAATGAAGGCAAGCAGCCCGCCGCGGCGGCGGCATAGCGAGCAGTGGCTGTCGATAGCCTCGGCGAAATCCCCCGCCACCGCGACGGCGATCTTGCCGCAATGGCAACTTCCCTCATAACGCATGCACGGTCTCCTCTAACTTCCCAACAAGCCTGGTTGCTGCGACGAAGATAGCGCGGCGGCGCCTGCAAGCAAGCGCCGCTGCCCGGGGCCATGAGCGCGCAAAACAATTCCACGTTCGGCCCGTTTCCGACCGAAGTTCGCAAGTTTGTTCCGGCTTTTTGCTTGCACCCGACCCGATCGCGGGCGACTTTCGCCACCGATCTCATGGAGGAGCCGGATGCTCATCAAGGAAACCGACGCCATGCGCGTGCTATCGATCGCGCGGCGTCTCACCATTCCCGACGTCAAAAATGAAAGCGCCGCATTGGCGCCAGTCATCGAGGCGGAAATGGAACGCGCCGGAATGACGCCCGCAGGCCCCTGGGTCTTCATTGCGCGGAACCTGCCGAAAAACGCCAAGACCCTCTTCGACTGGCGGATCTGCCGTCCGGTCACGGGTGGCGAGAACTATCGCGGCGATTTCGACCTGATCGACCTGGAGCCGATCATGGTGGCATCGGCCCTGCATCAGGGACCGATGCGCAGTCTTTTCACCCAGGGCTACACGCCGCTGGTCGAGGAGATCGAGATGTCCAGGCACAATTTCTCCGGCGAGAGCCGCGAAATCTATCATCGGTGGGCGGGCCAGGGCGCCCGCTACCACGAGATCGAGATCCAGTTCGGCCTTGCCAACTGAGCCGCCGCGCCTTGCGGGGTAC
>NZ_JAEPRP010000043.1:10590-44385 GCF_016652895.1 Ensifer sp. SSB1 | reverse complement strand
CCGTGCTGACGGCGGCGGGTCTGCTTGCCGGATGTCAGAACCAGGCGTTCAACGAGATTGGTCGGGCGCCTTCGATGAGCCCGATCGGCAGCGGCCTGCAGTATTCCCAGACGCCGCAGCTGGCGATGTATCCGAAGCAGCCGCGCCAGGTGGTGAACGGCTACTCGTTGTGGAACGACCAGCAGGCGGCTCTGTTCAAGGACGCGCGCGCAATCAATGTCGGCGACATCCTGACGGTCGATATCAAGATCAACGAAGGCGCCACCTTCGACAACAAGACCGATCGCAGTCGCAAGAACGCAAGCGGCTTCAACATCGGCGCCAACGGCAAATCGCAGTCGAGCGATTTCGACTGGTCGGGCGAGTTGAAGTACGGCTCGAACACCAAGACCGAAGGCGATGGCAAGACCGAACGTTCGGAAAAGCTGCGGCTGCTCGTTGCGGCTGTCGTCACCGGCGTGCTCGAAAACGGCAACTTGCTGATCAGCGGTTCGCAGGAAGTGCGCGTCAATCACGAACTGCGCATTCTCAACGTCGCCGGCATCGTCCGGCCGCGGGATGTCGACGCCGACAACGTGATCTCCTACGACCGCATCGCCGAGGCGCGTATTTCCTATGGCGGCCGCGGTCGCCTGACCGAAGTGCAGCAGCCGCCCTACGGCCAGCAGATCATGGACCTGATTTCGCCGATCTGACGGCAGGGAATGGCAAGATGGAAGAACTCGATTCCGCCAATGCTTCGAAGTCGCCGTCGAAGATCATAACGATTGCGATCGTCGCGGTGCTGACGCTCGTCGCCGGCGGCGGCGGCTGGCTGGTCGGCGGCCTGCTCGCGCCGCCTCCGCCCAAGGAGCAGGTCGAGGCGACGAAGGAACCGGCTGCCAATGCCACCGGCGAAGAGGGCCTGCCGAAGGTTGCGACGGAAGCGAACGGCGTCGTCCAGCTGGAGCCGATCACCACCAACCTTGCCTATCCTTCGGAGAATTGGATACGGCTCGAGGTGGCGCTGCAGTTCGACGGCGCGCCCGATCCCAAATTGGCCGAGCAGATCCACCAGGATATCGCCGCCTATCTGAAGACGGTCTCGCTGCAGCAGATTCAGGGGCCGCGTGGCTTTCAATATCTCCGGGATGACATTCAAGAGCGGGTTGACCTGCGCTCCGATGGGCGCGTAACCAATGTGATGTTCAGAACCTTCGTCATCCAATGATTCGATAAATGGTCCGGCTTGTCGCCTTTATAGTTGCCATGATGGCGATGTCCGGTATCGCCGGCGCCCAGAGTTTTCCCTCTGATATCCTGAATACGCCTGTCGACGGGTCGGCCGCCTCGTGGATCATCCGCACCTTCGGCCTCTTGACCGTTTTGTCGGTGGCCCCGGGCATTCTGATCATGGTCACCAGCTTTCCGCGTTTCGTGATCGCCTTTGCGATCCTGCGCACCGGCATGGGGCTGGCGACTACCCCATCCAACATGATCATGGTTTCGCTGGCGCTGTTCATGACCTTCTATGTCATGGGCCCGACCTTCGATCGCGCATGGCGTGACGGCATCGACCCGCTGATGAAGAACCAGATTACCGAGGCTGAGGCGATCCCGAGGGTCACCGAGCCCTTCCGCGAATTCATGCTCGCCAACACCCGCGACAAGGATCTGCAGCTCTTCATCGATATCGCCAAGGAAAAGGGCCAGACGGTCGTCGTCGACGACAAGGTCGACCTCAGGGCGGTCGTGCCCGCCTTCATGATTTCGGAAATCCGTCGCGGCTTCGAAATCGGCTTCCTGATCATGTTGCCGTTCCTGGTGATCGACCTGATCGTCGCCACCATCACCATGGCCATGGGTATGATGATGCTGCCGCCGACGGCGATTTCGCTACCCTTCAAGATCCTGTTTTTCGTGCTGATCGACGGCTGGAACCTGCTCGTCGGCAGTCTCGTTCGCTCCTTCAGCTAGATAGACGCCTGTCAGCGAACGGTTGACGCTTCGAACAGACACAAAAAAGGCAGCGCCTTGGCGCTGCCTTTCGTCGTTCAGGATCGAGTGTTCGCTCGCCTAGCGCTCGAACGAGCTGGTACGCGCCGGCAGGGCCGGGACGTCGATATGGTCGGGCGCCAGGCCTTTTCGTGCGCGGTCAGCCATCATTTCGTAGCCCTGTTCCAGGTGGCGGCAGAAGCGTTCGGCGTCGAACAGCGGCATGCGGAAACGGTTTTCCTCGAGAGTCTTGCGGTAGTCGGCAATCTTGTCGCGGTTGCTGTAGAGTGCGACTGCCTCGCGCACATAATCCTCCGGCCCTGCGGCAACGAGTTCCGGCACGCCGATGGCGTTGAGCAGGCTCTCGCTCACGCGCGAGGCGAAGTTGGTGCCCTTGAAGGTCAGGACCGGAAGGCCGGCCCAAAGCTGCTCCGACGTCGTCGTGTGGCCATTATAGGGATAGGTGTCGAGGCCGATGTCCGCCACCGGAATACGGCTGATATGGTCGTGATAGAGGACCTTGGGGCAGACGACGATGCGTTTGGTATCGATGCCGGCGCTCTTGAACTTTGCGATGATGTTCGCTCGTGAGTCCGGGCGGCCGCACATTAGCCACAGCACGCTGTCCGGAGTCTGCTGAAGAATCTCGATCCAGAGGTTGATCGTCTGCAGCGATATCTTGCGATTGGCGTTGAACGACGCGAAGACGAACGCATCCTCGGGAAGGCCGAGCTGGCGACGCGACAATGCCGTCGGCAGCGGGCGGCTGTAAGGGTCGTTCGGCTGATAGGTCTCCGGCAGGCGGCAATATTTTTCGTAGTAGTGCTTTTCGCTTCCGTCGGGCAGCACGTGGGGATCGCCGATGATGTAGTCCAGATCGACGTTGACGGTAGTGCCTGGGAAGCCGAGCCAGCTGACCTGGATGGGGGCGGCCTTGTGGTTGAAGATCGTCGCCCGGCTTTCGAGCGTGTGCCCCTTCAGGTCGACGAGGATGTCGATGTTCTGGGCGCGGATGACCGCGGCCGCATGCTCATCGGAAAGCTCGCCGATCTGGATGATATTGCCCCATTTTTCGCGGGAGCCGTTGTCCCTTGCGACATTGCTGGGTGAAGTATGGCAGAACAGCGTGACCTCGAAGCGTGTGCGGTCATGCGCCTCAAGCGCCGCTGCCATCAGCTTCATGGTCGCGTGATCGTGCCAGAAGTCGGAAGACACATAGCCGATACGTATGCGATCGCCCCATGCATGTGGCATGGTCCGGCGCAACTCGGTGTTTTCCGGCGGGAAGGGGCGATATTGCGAGCCGGCGATCCGGTTAAGCCTCTCATCGCCGCACCAGGTAACGTGGTAATATGGCGCTTCTGACGAGAGGGTGTCGTCCTGACCAAGCTTCAGGGCTCTCTCGATATCACGGTGATGCTTCTCGACCTCCGGATAGTCGTTGGCTTCGCGGGCGTAGACGAGATAGGCCGAGCGCAGCGTCGTGTTCTTCGGGTAGGCCTTGAAGAGATTGGCGACGGCTTCGCGGTCCTGCACATCGCCAACATCCGCTGTCAGGAGTTTGAATGCGAGCGATTGGTGATAGCGATTGGCGCTGGTCGAAAGTGGTGCCTTGAACAGGCCGAGAATCTCTTTCTGGTCGCGCTTCAGGAAAATCGAAGCGATGATGAAGGCGATATCCGGATCCGTCTTGGCCTTTTCGAGAAGCGGCAGGCCGATCGCAAGCGCTTCGTCTTCGTGCCCGTTGGTGAAATAGAGTTTCATCGCCTCCGTCAGATAGCCCTGCGACCGCGAGCCGCCGGCCTCGCCGGCGAGCTGGTAGGCGCGCGCCGCTTCAGGCTTGAACCCCAGTTTCAGCAGAACCTTGGCGAGCAGCACATAGGTCTTCGTATCCCGATTGACGTTCATCAGGATGTTGAGCTGGTCGAGCGCGTCCGTGTACTGGCCTTTCTGGTATTGCCGGGAAGCGGTCGAGAAGATGGCTTGGGCGTTCACTGATAGCTCCGTCGTATGGGCTGCCGGCATCGAGGGCTTGGCACCTCGATGTCGCAAAGCGGGTCTTGCAGCCATCGTAGGGGCGGGACCTTGCCTCAGGCATGACGCGGCCGGCCCGGATTGGCGTGCGGTTCCGTCTCGCAAAGGGCCATTTCAATGGTCCGCCCGGTAACCCCACGCGCTCACTTAAAGCCTTGTTAAGTATAAATTATCTCTCGCTGGTACCGTCTCGGCATTTAAGGAATTCGCAAGCATTGGGCTCGATATTCGGCCTCACATGACGGGTTTGGTTTCTTCCGAGAAAGTCGTTGGAACCGAGAGGCATGAAGCCGATCCGCCATCACCGGTAGTGTAAACAGTCCGGTATGTCCCCCAATCGTCTTAAGTAAAAAAGGGACACTCTAATGACGAGCATCATGACCAATTCCGCCGCTATGGGCGCTCTCGCTACCCTGCGTTCGATCAACTCGCAGATGGAAACCACCCAGGACCGCATCTCGTCGGGCCTGCGCGTTGGTTCCGCTTCTGACAACGCCGCTTACTGGTCGATCGCAACCACCATGCGTTCGGACAACAAGGCGCTCTCGACCGTTCAGGACGCCCTCGGCCTCGGCGCTGCCAAGACCGACGTTGCCTACACGGCCATGGAAAACTCCAAGGACGTCGTCGACGAGATCAAGAAGAAGCTCGTTGCCGCCAGCGAGCCGGGCGTTGACAAGAGCAAGATCCAGAAGGAAGTCAAGGAACTGCAGAACCAGCTGGTGAGCATTGCCAAGTCGGCTTCGTTCTCTGGCGAAAACTGGGTTTACAACGACAACAACAACGCGGCTGCCACCAAGTCGATCGTCGGCTCGTTCAACCGCGACAACCAGGGCAACGTCAGCCTGACGACGCTCCAGTTCGACACGAACAAGAGCTCGCTGATCCAGGTCGACAGCACCGGCACCAACGTCACCAACGGCACGGGCCTGCTCTCCAGCAACATGGAGTACAAGGATGCAACCGGCTCGACCGTGACCGCCGGCTACAGCGTCCTGAGCATGGACATCACCAACATGACGGCCGGCGCTCTGGCTGAAGCCATCTCGGGCGTTGACGCAACGCTGCTGCAGATGACCGACGCTGCATCCGACCTCGGCGCGCTCAACAGCCGCGTCGAACTGCAGCAGAACTTCGTTCGCGACCTCTCGGACTCGATCGAGAAGGGCGTTGGCCGTCTCGTCGACGCGGACATGAACGAAGAGTCGACCCGCCTCAAGGCTCTGCAGACGCAGCAGCAGCTCGGCATCCAGGCGCTGACGATCGCCAACACCAACTCGCAGAACATTCTGTCGCTGTTCCGCTAAGCGAACGACAGGGAAGGGCGGGCGACTATTCGCCCCACTTTTCGACACAACAGAAAGGCCGCACGCCCCTCGGGGTCGTGCGGCCTTCTTCTTTTTTTTCATGGTTCTCAGTTTTGGGGCGCGTCGGCAGCGTGTGCGACCCATCCTTAACCGTTTGTCCATATTCCCTTATTTTTGTTCACCTTCGTTACCAGCTCGCTAACGTCGTTAACCATTTGTTAACCATGCGATCGTTACACATTGGTTAAGAGCGAAGGGTCGCCCGCAGGGCAAAACAGGGGCGATTCGCATGATGCCAGTCCCATCGCTGCCGGTTCTGCACTCCGGAATGTCTTCAGAAATTCATTCGGGGCAGGTGACCAATGACCAGCATCATGACCAATACCGCCGCTATGGCGGCGCTTCAGACCTTGCGTTCCATCAACACCGACATGGCCGAAGTCCAGGACCGGATTTCCTCGGGTTACCGCGTCCAGACCGCGGCGGACAATGCCGCCTATTGGTCGATCGCGACCACCATGCGCTCCGACAACGCCGCACTGTCGACCGTCGAAGATGCGCTCGGCCTCGGCGCAGCCAAGATCGATACGGCCTATGCGGCGATGAATTCGTCGATCGACGTCGTCAGCGAGATCAAGCGCAAGCTGGTCGCAGCACGCGAGCCGGGTGTCGACAAGCTGAAGATCGACAAGGAAATCACTGAACTCAAGAACCAGCTCCTGGCGGCCGCCCAGTCGGCATCCTTCTCCAGCGAAAACTGGCTCTACAACGCGAACGCGGCCTCGGTCGGCACCAAGTCGATCGTTGCCTCGTTCAACCGCGACGCCAACGGCAATGTGTCGGTCACCACGCTCGACTTCGACACGGCGCAATCCATGCTGATCGACACGGCCAATGCAAGCCGTGGTCTGCTGACCCGGAGCTACGACGCCTCCCAGCTCACCTCGCCGGTCGGCACCTCGGCCAAGCTGTTCCACCTGATCGGCGCGCCGGTGACCACGCCGAACGCGACCTCGTCGGAAGTCAAGCTGACGGCAGCGACCACCGATGCCCAGATGGACGACATGATCCGCGTCGTCGACCATATCCTCGGTCAGCTGACGGATGCAGGCTCCACGCTCGGTGCTATTACCAAGCGCATCGACATGCAGGAAAGCTTCATCGCCAACCTCATGGATACGATCGACAAGGGCGTCGGTCGTCTGGTCGACGCCGACATGAACGAGGAATCGACACGGCTCAAGGCCCTGCAGACCCAGCAGCAGCTCGGCATCCAGGCGCTCTCGATCGCCAACACGAATTCCGAGAACATCCTGCGCCTGTTCCAACAGTAAGGCGCAATGGCGGGGAGCGGCCGGCACGGCCGCCTGATCCGCCAAACCCTTCCGCGCCCCAGAACGGGGGCGGCAAAAGTTGAGTTCTGCCACGTCGTCGGTCACGGCACCCGGTGGAAACGGTTGGACCGCGCTAATTGCCCTGGCGCGGTCCAACACATTCATTTTCGCACAAGTTTGACCGAATAGCCTTCTCTCGCAGTCCTGTCGGATGACTGCCGGCCAAAATGAATCTTGGCCGCCGCCTGCATCGGATCGCCCCGGGAACGAATGTCTCCGGATCTCGCCGATGTACGTCAAGAATGTTGGGTTCTCCGCATCCGCGGCCGGACCCGTGGGAGACATGTCAGCAGTGCCAGGAGCAATGGAAGTTCGCGCCAGAGGGTGCCGTCTCGCGATCAGCCGGGGCTTGCCGCATCGCTGCGCTGCCACGAGTGACCGGTCATGAGTGCGATGCTCTCCCGCTACCTCAAGGATTTCAGCGCGCCGAAAGTCGAGCTGTCGCTGATGCCTCAAAAGTATTTCCCTGACCTGGACAGCGACTATGCCGATGGCGACCGCCTCGGCGCGAGGCCAGCCATGCCGGAGATCGACATCGACACGGAGCGCCGAAGGGCCTTTGCAGAAGGCCGTGCCGAGGCGACGGCCGAACTCGTCTTCGAACATGAACGCCAGATCGCCGACCTGCAGGCAGCCCACGCGGCCGAGCTCGCGGCATTGACCCAGCGCCTTGAAGCGGAAACCGCCGCCCGCCTGGCCGAGCGTTTTGCCGACCTGGCCGACAGCCTGGTCACAGCACTTGGCGATCAGACCGCTCGCGTTCTTGCACCCGTCATGGAGGATGCCCTCCTGCAGCGCGCCGTCGCCGACATGGCGCAGATGATCAAGCAGGGCCTGGTGGCCGGCGAGGGTTGCACCCTTGTCGTCAAAGGCCCGACCCAACTCTTCGAGGCGCTGAAGCGCCAGCTCGGGGAGGACATGCCGTTGTTCCGCCACATCGAAACCGACGACATCGATCTCGCTGTCGAAATGGACGGTACGATCCTGGTGACGCGCATGGCCGCCTGGGCCGATACTGTCCGGAAAGTTCTCGCATGAGCGACGAAAACCATCACAACGGCAAGCATGAAATCATCATCGTCAAGCGCCACAGTGGCGGCCATGACGGGCATCACGGCGGCTCGTGGAAGATCGCCTATGCCGACTTCATGACGGCAATGATGGCCTTCTTCCTCGTCATGTGGCTGATCAACGCGGCCAACGAGGAAACGAAGGCAGCGATCGCCTCCTATTTCAACCCGGTGCAGCTGACCGACCAGAAGCCTGCCGAGCGCGGCTTGAAGGATCCGGCGAAGGACGCGCAGGGTGAGGAGACGCAGCAGCGTTCCAAGGTTGATGGCGAGCAGGACAAGTCCGGCGGATCGGCCAAGACCGGCGACCAGCTGACGGCGACTTCGGGCGAAGAGACCAAGTACTCCGACGCAGACTTCTTCGAAAACCCCTATTCGGTGCTCTCCGAAATCGCTCGCGAAGTCGGCCAGCAGGCCAACATCAGCGTCAAGGGTGAGGGCGGAGCGGCACAATCCGGGCCGGCAACCGGCGCCGACGGCGGCGAAGCCTATCACGATCCGTTCGACCCGGACTTCTGGACCAAGCAGGTCGAAGTGCAGGACGCGGGCAACACGACCAAGAGCGACGTGGCGCTCGCCGCTGCATCGGCGATGCAGGCAGGCGGTGCTCCCGCGGTCGAGAAGTCCGAGGATCAAAAACAGGCGGAGCAGGCGAAGGCCGAGAACGGCACGGATAAGACGGCCGAGAGCGACGCCGGCGACAAGCCGAAGACCGAGACGGCTGAGGCGAACGCAGAAAAGCAGGCCGAAGAACTCCAGGCGGAGCTCAAGAAGCAGCTTGCCGGTGAAGCCGGCCAACTGGCGGAAGGCCTCGTCGTAACTCCGGCCGAGGGCGGCCTCATGGTGACGATCAGCGAGCGCACGGACGCGCAGATGTTCGGCATCGGCTCAGCCGTGCCGCAGAAAGAGCTGGTGCTGGCGATGGAAAAGATCGGCCATCTGCTCGCCGAACGCCCGGGTGCAGTCGCGATCCGCGGCCACACCGACGGTCGCCCGTTCAAGGATGGCACCTACGACAACTGGCGGCTCTCGGCCGCGCGCGCCCAGAGTGCCTATTACATGCTCGTTCGCGGCGGTCTGAAAGAAGACCGCGTCAGCCAGATCAGCGGCTTTGCCGATCGGCGGTTGCAGATCCCCGGTGATCCCTACGCTCCGGGCAACCGGCGAATCGAGATCCTGCTGCAATCGGCTCCGGGTTAAACACGATGCTGAGACGCCTGCGATCGATCCTGATGACCTGCTGTGTGCTGGCGACCCCGTTTGCAATCGGGAATGCCAGGGCAAACGATATCGAGGAACTCGCACCCTTCAAGATGATCCGGTCGCTGCAATATGTGCAGGACTCCGTCGTGCTCGGCGATCATTCGGCGATCGAGATGCAGCGTTTCATGCTGGGCGCGATCGACAAGCGGCTGCGCGCGGCGGATCCCTCGGTGTTCCGCGACCCGCGCAACGTCGATGCCGCGCTGGTCTATGCGATGAGCGGCGGTAATCCTGAGACGCTGAAATATCTTTCGGACCATGACGTCGCCGGCAACTTCGATTCCCGCGTCACCGATGCGCTGCGGCAGTATCTGAACGGCAAGGGCGGCCTGATCGTCGAAAACCTGTCCAAGGCTGCGCCGGAATATCGAAGCGCCCGCATCGGTCCGTATCTCTATCTCATTCTCGGCAACGCGACTTCGCAGCAGGATCCTGTTGCGGCGATGAAGTACTACGACTGGGCGCGTTTGACGGCTCCCGGCACGATCATCGAAGAGGCGGCCTTGCGTCGCTCGGTGTTTCTGGCAGTGCAGGCCAATGCGCCGGACAAGGGCTTTCACTATGCGCTGACCTATGCGCGCCGCTATCTGACGTCGCCCTATGCCAGCCAGTTTGCCGACGTTTTCGTTGAGCTAGCCGTCGCGCATTTCGGCGGAGAAGCCCAAGGGCGGATTTCTGAGATCCTCGATTTCATGGACGCACCGCGCCAGCGCGAGGTCTACCTGCGTGTCGCGCGGCGCGCCGCAATTGCCGGCAAGCAGGTTCTCGCGAAGCTTGCCTCGGAACGGGCCGAAGCGCTCGGCGCTGACGGAGCGGCGCAACCGAAAGTGCTCGCCGGCTTCTATGCAGGTCTGGCGTCCGTTCCTTCCAGCGATGTGTTTGCCGCCACGGCAAGCATCGCAGCGATACCGGATGCGGAGCTTTCGCCCCGCGACCGCGCCCTGCGCGATGCCGCCAGGGCCGTCGCCGATGCGGTTGTCAGGCCGCCGAGCGATGAAAGCCTCACGCAAGCGTTTGCGTCTAAACCCGATAGACCGGTTGCGCACGATGCGGCGGCCGAAGGAGAGGAAACCGGCAGCGGCATGAGCCCCTTCGGCAACGCACAGACTCCGGTGGTTGCAGCGGCCGACGCGACGGAAGCCACGGCGGGCGAGGCTGGCGATCCCGAACACGACGGGTTCGTGGCGAAGGGGAGGTCGAAGATCGAAGAGATCGACGCTCTCCTGAAGGGAGAAGGGAAATGAGGGCTCTTGATGATAGCCTGCGTGGCCTGCCCCCGGCCCCTGCCGGTAAGGGCAATGGGCGTGCCGGCGGCAAGGACCAAGCAGGTGACCTCCAGGGCGGTGCCTTCGAGGACGCCGTGGCGAATGCTGGCCGGCAGAAGGCGAGTGATCAGGCGGGGACTGGCAAAGGCCTCGGTGATGCCGGTACCGGTGATGACGCGGAGTCTGGAGCCTTGATCGACAAGGACAACATTGCCAAGACCACCGGCAGACACGGCGCAACCGCACGCAGCATTGCCATCAGCCGCGACGATCAGGCGCTTGGCGAACATGCGCTCCATGATCGCTTTCCGACCACTGAGCGGGATATCAGTGCGCGACGCGCAGCGGGCAAGGTTGATCAAGCCAAGGCGAGCGCTGATCTGGCAGGCGCGGGCGTCGCGACCGTCCCGGACGAATTGGCAGAGCGTATCGCTGCACTTGCGGAGCGATTGGCAAAGGCGCAGGCAAACGGCGAGCCGACCGCCGATGCCGATGTCGCCAATGGTGAGGGCGGCGAACGCTCGTCGGCATCGAAGACGGATATGGATGACCTGTTGACGCTGCTCGGTGGCGGTCAGGCAGTCGGACAGGCGCTCGGCGACGCGACCAAGGCCGGCCGCCAGCCGGCGGCTGGTCAGGGCGAGGGTGCTGGCACGCATGTCGCTGGTACCGGTGAGCACGGCGCGAAGGCGGAAGCTGCGGCAGGCGAGGGTGATCCGGATCGGCTCTTCCGCTTCGCCCGGGCCGACGGCAAGGGGCAGGCTGTGACCATGAGCCTCTCCAATGATGGAGAGGCGGCGTTCGACGGCACCCGCTCACAGGCCGCCAAGGTCGAGAATGTCACGGTGCTCGAGGCTCGGCGCTATCTGGGCATCTCGATGAATCCGAACACGAGCGCGGTGGCCGATGCGATCGCCGGCGAGGTCAGCGCCAGCCCGTTGCAGCCGAGCGCGGCCCTCAGCCAACCCGGCGCCTGGACCCAGGCGGGCAAGACGCTGAACACGCTGAAGATCCAGCTCCATCCGATCGAACTCGGTCTCGTCACCGCCACGCTGAGGCTGAAGGACGACGAACTGCAGGTCGAACTGAAGGTGGAAACCGGCGAGGCGTTCCGGCAGTTGCGCGACGACCAGAGCGAAATGGTGAAGGCTCTGCGTGCCCAGGGCTTTGCAGTCGACCAGGTCAACATCGTCTTCAATTCGGGCGGCGACACGTCACAGAGTGGTGGCTCGCAGACCCAGGCTCAGGCCCAGGCCGGGCAGCAGGGACGCGAGCGCGCCGACGGAAATGGCCAGGGACGCCAGCAGCGACAGGAAGACGGCCAGGCTTCGATGGCGGAAAGGTGGGTTGGCAATGGCGGGACGGACGATGCGGCTGCCGGCACTGAGCGCTCTCGCACTGGTCACGTCTACATGTAGTGCCTTCGCCGGCGTCTGTGAACGCGAGATCATGAGCGCGGCGGCGAAATACAACATCCCTGCCGGGATACTCTATTCCGTCGGGCTGACCGAAACCGGCCGCAAGGGTTCTCTTCAGCCCTATGCGATGAACATCGAAGGCAAGGCCTATTTCGGCAGCAGCGAACAGGACGTTCTCACGCAGTTCGGCAACGCTCGTGCGCAGGGGGCCAAGCTCATTGATCTTGGCTGCATGCAGATCAACTATTACTTCCATGGCGAGCATTTCAGCTCGCCGCAGGAGATGCTTGACCCGCGCAAGAATGTCGAATATGCCGCGCGCTTCCTGGCCAATCTGCACGCCAAGCATGAAACTTGGACCATGGCCGTTGCCCGCTACCACGCGGGTCCGAACAACGACCCGGCACAGAAGAAATATGTCTGTCGGGTGATCGCGAATCTTGTCGCGACGGGCTACGGCAAGTGGACACCGAACGCCACGCAGTTCTGCCAGTGAACAACCAATAAGTGTATTTTTGATGGCGATGCCGCATTGTGGCGACAATGCGCGGACAATGTGACGGCAAGCGGATTTGTCGTGGTCCGTTAACTTTTCCACATTATTTTAGTGCCGCCGTTAACGATGTGCCACTAGATATAGATCAAATCGGCGAAACATGGTTAATCAATTATTAATTCCACCCAGTAACTTCCTCTAGTTGTTCATGAATCCCTCGATTCGTACCTCTCGATCAGTGCGGTGCCATACTGATTCGGAGGCGGACGAATGATCGTAGTGGTTGATGAAAGAGAGCTCGTTAAGGACGGCTATACGTCGCTCTTCGGGCGTGAAGGAATTCCCTCGACGGGTTTCGACCCCAGGGAGTTCGGCGAGTGGGTAAATGCGGCGGCCGATTCGGATATCGATGCCGTCGAGGCTTTCCTGATCGGTCAGGGCGACGCCACTTTCACGCTGCCGCGCGCCATCCGCGATCGGTCCATGGCTCCGGTCATTGCCGTCAGCGACACCCCCTCTCTGGAAAACACGCTTGCGCTCTTTGATTGCGGTGTCGATGACGTCGTGCGCAAGCCGGTTCACCCGCGCGAAATTCTCGCCCGCGTCGCTGCGATCCGCCGGCGCCTGAAGGCAATCACCAACTTCACCGACATCGGACCGATCCGCGTTTTCGCAGATGGCCGTGATCCGGAGATCAATGGCGAAGTCTTCGCCTTGCCGCGCCGCGAACGGCGCATTCTGGAATATTTGGTCGCAAACCGCGGCCGCCGCGTATCCAAGTCGCAGATCTTCAACGCGATCTACGGGATCTTCGACGAGGACGTCGAAGAAAACGTCGTCGAGAGCCACATCAGCAAGCTGCGCAAGAAACTGCGCAAGAAGCTCGGCTTCGACCCGATCGATTCCAAGCGTTTCCTTGGCTACTGCATCGACTGGAATTGAGCGCCACGCAGATGAGCGGGCGCCGAACCAAGACAGGTTCACGCAAGGCCCGCTTCCTAGTGTCGCCACAACAAGGAAATGAGGATCCGATATGAGTCTCTATGGCAGCATGAGAACGGGCGTCTCCGGTATGAACGCCCAGTCCAACCGTCTGGGCACCGTCGCTGAAAACATCGCGAATGCGAACACGACGGGTTACAAGCGTGCCTCCACCGAGTTCTCGTCGATGATCCTGCCTTCGGGCGGCGGCAACTACAATTCCGGCGGTGTCGAGACCCAGGTACGCTACAGCATCTCGCAGCAGGGTGGCACGAGCTATACGACCTCGGCCAGCGACCTTGCCATCAACGGCGGCGGCTTCTTCATCGTCCAGGGCAATGGCGGCCAGAATTTTCTGACGCGCGCCGGCTCCTTCGTCCCGGACAAGGACGGCAACCTCGTCAACACCGCCGGCTACAAGCTGATGGGCTACGAATACAAGGCCGGCGCCGACCCGACGGTCGTCGTCAACGGCTTCGACGGCCTGACGGAAGTCAAGCTCAAGGACGAGGGCCTTGTCGCCTCGGGTTCGACCAAGGGCGCGATGGAAGCGAACCTTCCGTCGGGTGCTGCGGTCGGCGACGAATCGAAAACGTCGCTCGTCGTCTATGACAGTCAGGGCAACACCCGCATCCTCGATTTCGTCTACGAGAAGACGGGCCCGAACGCCTGGTCTCTCGAAGTCCGCGACCGCGACACCTACGCCGCCGGTCCTCCGGCGACCGGTGTACTCGGCACGCAGACGATGACTTTCGATGCGGCCGGCAAGCGCATCGGCGCAACGCCAGCGACTTTGACGACATCGGCTATCACAGGTCTACCCGGCACGGGCGCCAACCTCGGTGCGCTGACGATTGACACGGCGAAGACGACCCAGCTCGGCGGCGATTTCACCAGCAGCGGCGGCGGCATCGACGGCAGCAAGCCGAGCAAGATGTCGGGCTTCGAGATCGACAAGGAAGGCATCGTCTACGTCAAGTACGGCGACGGCAACCTCATTCCGAAGTTCCGCATTGCACTGGCGACTGTCCAGAGCCCGGACAAGCTTCTGCCGGAGTCGGGCAACGTCTACTCGCAGGGTACGGATTCCGGCGTCATCGTCACCGGCTTCGCGGGCTCCGGCGCCTTCGGCAACATCCAGTCCAAGGCGCTTGAGAACTCCAACGTCGACATCGCCAACGAACTGACCTCGATGATCGAGGCACAGCGCAACTATACGGCAAACTCCAAGGTGTTCCAGACTGCCTCGGACCTGCTTGACGTCCTCGTCAACCTGAAACGGTAATTGAAAGAGATACGGTCCGCGTCATGTCGCTGTCCTCCGCAATATCCATCGCACAGCAGGCCTTCAGCAACACGGCGCAGCAGACCGCGACCGTGTCGAAGAACATCGCGAATGCGGGCAATGCGGATTATTCGCGTCGTCTCGCGCTCCTAGGCAGCACTCCGAACGGTGCGCAGGTCGTATCCATTTACCGGGCTCAAAACGAGGCGCTGCTCAAGCAGAGCATCGCCAGCATCGGCGAAGCATCGGGCCAGGCCCGGCTTCGCGACGGGCTGGAACTGCTGAAGTCGGCGCTCGGCGGCAACAATTATGAGACCGCGCCGTCGAAGCTGCTGTCCGATTTCCGCAACAGCCTGCAGACCCTGGCTGCAACGCCCGGGAACAAGACGATCGCCGCGACGGCGGTTTCCGATGCGCAGGATCTCGCAGACTCGCTGAACAAGACCTCCGCCACGGTGCAGGATCTGCGCAAGGATGCCGACAAGGAAATCGCAATAGAGGTCGACAAGCTGAACAGCCTGCTGGCCGACTTCGAAAAGGCCAACAACGCCGTCAAGTCGGCGACGGCCCAGGGCGGCGACGCCAGCGACGCGCTCGACCAGCGCGACAAGATCCTGAAGCAGGTTTCGGAGATCATCGGCATCTCCACCGTCACGCGCGGCAACAGCGATACGGTGATCTTCACCACCGACGGCACGGTGCTTTTCGAGAACATTCCGCGTCAGGTGACGTTTGCCCCGACGACGACGTTCGACGCGACCGTTACCGGCAACAAGATCTTCGTCGATGGCGTGCCGATCGCCGCCGGAACCGGTGCGGACACGACCGCCAAGGGCAAGCTCGCAAGCCTGGTGCAGCTGCGCGACGACATTGCGCCGAAGTTCCAGTCGCAGCTCGACGAGATCGCACGCGGCCTGGTCGAGCTCTTCAAGGAAGGCAACCCGCCGGCAATTCCCTATCAGCCCGGCCTGTTCACCTGGGGAAGCGCCGGTGTCCCGCCAACGGGTACGGTCGTGCCCGGCCTGGCGTCGAAGATTACCGTCAACGCCATGGCAAAGGCGAACCCGCTGCTGCTGCGTGACGGCGGTTTCAATGGCGTGGTCTCCAACCCGGGTGGCGCCGCAGATCCCAGCCCCGGCTATACCGCGCTGCTCGACGGCTTCATCAACAAGATGGGCGAGAACATGTCGTTCGACCCGTCGACGGGCCTCGACAGCAACAGCAGCTTGCTGAATTTCTCGACCGGTTCGGTCGGCTGGCTGGAACAGACGCGCAAGACGGCCTCGACCGCTGACGACAACAAGCAGGCAATGCTCGCCCGCACCCAGGAAGCGCTCAGCAAGCAGACGGGCGTCAGCATCGACGAGGAACTGTCGCTGCTGCTCGATCTCGAACAATCCTACAAAGCATCGGCCAAGCTGGTCAGTACCGTGGATGCCATGATGGCAGCCCTTATGGAAGCCGTGAGGTAATCATGAAGACGTCCTACGTTTCTAATCTGGCGATCCAGAGCGCAATGCGCCTGACGATCCAGCAGAACCAGTCCGAACTGCTGAAGCTGACCCAGGAGCAGACCACCGGCCGCCACTATGACGTCGGCCTGGCACTTGGTGCGACGGCGTCGCGTTCGCTCAACCTCCAGCGCGAGCTGGACCGGCTGAACTCGATGAAGAGCACGAACTCGGTCGTGACCCAGCGCCTCTCCGGTTCGCAGGGCGCGCTCGAGACCATGGCGAAGGCCGCGGAAAAGGTGCGCGACACGCTCGTCACCTACAAGGGCAACGATGCGGCCAGCCAGTTGAAGATCCAGAAGACCGAGATCATGGGCGCGCTGCAGACCTTCACGGCTGCCGCCAATACCTCCTTCAACGGCGAGTTCCTGTTTTCGGGCATCAACACCGATGCCAAGCCGGTTGCTGACTACGACACGACACCGTCGTCTGCCGCCAAGACTGCATTCGATAACGCCCTTTCGACCTTCATGGGCGCACAGGTTCCGCCGCTGACCGGCATGGACCAGTTCTCGGTCACGCAGATGCAGGACTTCATCAAGAACACGGTCGAACCGATGTTCACCGGGTCGGACTGGGATGCCAACTGGTCCGACGCTTCGAACCAGAACATGACGAGCCGGATCAGCGCCAGCGAAGTCATCGAAAGTTCGACCAACGCCAATACCAAGGGTTTCCGGATGTTCGCGATGGCAAGCGTGATTGCCGCTGAACTGATGGACAAGAACGTGACGCACGAGGTGCGCTCGGCCATTGGCGTCGCCGCCCTCGACTACGTGGAACAGGGGATAGCCGGGCTCAACGCGGAGCGCAGCTCGCTCGGTATCTCCGAAGCGCGCGTCAAGAAGGCGAACACCTCCATCGATGCGCAGCTCAAGCTCGTCAACACGCATGTCGCCGACATCGAAGGCGTCGATCCCATCGAGACATCGACCCGGATCAACACGCTAAAGGTGCAATTGGAAACCTCCTATACACTAACGTCGCGACTACAGCAGATGAGCTTGCTCAATTTCCTCTAGTATGGGGAACCGGACAAACATGAAGGATGTCTGAATGTACCAGTTTTCCTATGCCGAGATCATGGAGGACGGCGTTGCCGACTCCAAAAATCGAGAACGGCAGGTACTCGATCGCTCGATCGCGCTCATGGAAGCAGCGAAACAGCAGAAAGGGTACTCGAGAGAGGCCATCGAGGCCATCTACTTCACCCGACGCCTGTGGATCCGTTTCATCGAGGATCTGCGCGCTCCGGAGAACCAGCTCAACGAAGAGCTGCGCGCCAATCTGATTTCGATCGCCATCTGGATACTCAATGAAACGGAGAAGATCCGCAAACGCGAATCCTCCAACTTCCAGGGCATAATTGACATTACCACCATCATCAGGGATGGACTGAAATGAAGAGCACACTGCGTATTTCGCTGAAGTCGGGCGAACGGATCTTTGTTAACGGCGCGGTGCTTCGCGTGGATCGCAAGGTTGCCGTCGAATTCCTGAACGACGTAACCTTCCTGCTCGAAAACCACGTGCTGCAGCCGGAAGACGCGACCACGCCGCTGAAGCAGCTCTACTTCATCGCGCAGATGATCCTCATCAATCCGGAAGGTGCGGAACAGTCGACCGCCATGTTCCGCAAGTCGATCGTCATGCTGCTGAACTGCTTCAAGAACGAAGAGATCCTTGCCGAACTGAAGCGCGTCGACGGCCTGGTGACCAACGGCCGCGCCTTCGAGGCGCTGAAAGCGATCCGCGGCCTGTATGCGATCGAAGACCGCATCCTCAACACACAGGAAATCACGCCGGCTACGGTCGAGCAGATTCGCAAGGAGATCGCACCGTGGCGGTAGGCGGCGTCAACAACAACAGCTACACCCCGATCGTTTCGGGTCAGGATTCGTCCAATGACGCCAGCAAGGCGTCGCTCAACTACGAAAGCTTCCTGAAGCTCCTGGTCGCCCAGATGAAGAATCAGGATCCGACGCAGCCGATGGACGCGACGCAGCAGATCGCCCAGCTCGCCACTTTTTCGCAGGTGGAGCAGACGATCAAGACGAACAAGAACCTCGAGAGCCTTCTTCAGCGCACCTCGCTCAGCGAAGCGGACGCCGTCATCGGACGCACTGTCACCAGCGAAGACGGCAAGACCACTGGCGTGGTTAAGGAAGTGAAACTATACTCTGACGGAATCATTGCGGTGCTCGATAGTGGCAAGGAGCTCATTATCGGCCCGGGCGTCAAGGTGAAGTGACACAGTCATGAATGAGGCGGATGCCCTCGATATCGTACAGGCCGCGATCTGGACCGTGATCGTGGCCTCGGGCCCCGCCGTTCTCGCCGCCATGATTGTCGGCGTCGTCATCGCCTTCATTCAGGCGCTGACCCAGGTGCAGGAAATGACCCTCACCTTCGTCCCGAAGATCCTTGCGGTCATGATTACCGTTGCGGTGTCCGCGCCCTTCATCGGCGCCCAGATTTCCATCTTCACCGACATCATCTTCTCGCGCATCCAATCCGGCTTCTGATCCGCTCTCGCCGTTGGGGCACCCGGGCGATCGCTGTGAAACCCTCGCGCAAGCTTGGGCCGCTATCTCCGTTCCTATAGTGGGGCAGCGCGTGTGAATGCTGCCTTGTTCTCATGATGAGACGGAAGAGACATGGCACAACAAGCAGCGCTGATCATCCCGAAAGTCGCACCGAAGGGCCGGGACGTCGGCTTTGCGCTCGGGATCGTGGCGATCCTGTCGATCCTCTTCCTGCCCATTCCTCCGTTCCTGATCGATATGGGACTGGCGTTCTCGATCGCCTTTTCGGTGCTGATCCTGATGGTCTCGCTGTGGATCCAGCGTCCGCTGGAATTCTCCTCGTTTCCGACCATCCTGCTGATCTCGACCATGGTGCGCCTGGCGTTGAACATCGCCACCACCCGCGTCATCCTTTCGCATGGACATGAGGGTCACGGTGCTGCCGGCGGCGTCATCTCGGGCTTTGCCAGCCTCGTCATGTCCGGCGACTTCGTCATTGGTCTGATCGTCTTCCTGATCCTGATCACCGTGAACTTCATCGTCATCACCAAGGGTGCGACGCGTATCGCCGAAGTCGGCGCGCGCTTCACCCTCGATGCGATCCCCGGCAAACAGATGTCGATCGACGCCGACCTTTCGGCCGGCCTGATCGACGAGAAGGAAGCGCAGCGCCGCCGCCGCGAGCTGGAGGAGGAAAGCTCCTTCTACGGCGCGATGGACGGTGCCTCGAAGTTCGTGCGCGGCGATGCGATCGCCGGCCTGATCATCACTGCCATCAACATCTTCGGCGGCATCATCATCGGTTATCTCCGCCACGGCATGCCGATCGGAGAAGCGGCCGACGTCTTCGTCAAGCTTTCGGTCGGTGACGGTCTCGTCTCGCAGATCCCGGCGCTGATCGTTTCGCTGGCCGCAGGCCTGCTCGTGTCGCGTGGCGGTACTTCGGGTTCGACCGACCAGGCCGTCGTCGGCCAGCTCGGCGGCTATCCGAAGGCGCTCATGGTCGCCTCGGCACTGATCATCCTTCTGTCGGTTGTACCCGGCCTGCCGTTCCTGCCTTTCGCCGTTCTTGGCGGCGGCATGGCATTCCTGAGCTGGCTCGTGCCGCGCCAGATCGAGGCGGCAAACGTTGCCCGCCGTGCGGAGGAAGCGGCCAAGGTCCAGCAGACCAAGGAAGGCGAGGCGGACTCGGTCAAGTCGGTACTGAAGACCGCCGAAATCGAACTTCTTCTCGGCAAGCAGGTCTCGACCCGTCTGCTCGGCGCACACCAGGAGCTTGCCTTCCGCGTCGGCAAGATGCGCCGCAAGTTCGCCGGCCAGTACGGCCTCGTCATTCCGGAAATCAAGGTGTCCGACGACATCAGCATTCCGGACAAGGCCTACCATATCCGCATCCACGGTACGACGATCGCCTCGAATACCGTGCGGGTTGGCGAAGTTCTCGTTGTCACCGGCGGCGGCCGCCGGCCGAGCGTGCCCGGAGACGAGATTCGCGAACCGGCCTTCGGCATGCCGGCCGTCTCGATCCTCGAAACCTTCACGGAAGATCTGAAGCGCGAGGGCTTCCACCCGATCGACAACGTCTCGGTGGTGCTGACGCATTTGAGCGAAGTCATCCGCAACAACCTGCCGCACCTGCTTTCCTACAAGGACGTGAAGGTGCTGATCGAACGGCTCGATCCGGAATACCGCAAGCTCGCAGACGAGATCTGCACCTCGCACATGTCCTATTCCGGCCTACAGGCCGTGTTGAAGCTGCTGCTTGCCGAGCGCGTCTCGATCCGCAACCTGCACCTGATCCTCGAAGCGGTCGCCGAACTCGCCCCGCATGTGCGCAAGACTGAGCAGATCGTCGAGCACGTGCGCGTGCGCATGTCGCAGCAGCTGTGCGGCGACCTTGCCGACAACGGCGTCCTGCGTGTGCTGCGGCTCGGCAACAAGTGGGATATGGTTTTCCACCAGGCGCTGAAGCGCGACGCCAAGGGCGAAGTCGTCGAGTTTGACATCGACCCACGCCATCTCGAAGAATTCAGCGAACAGGCGACGAAAGTTATCCGTGAACATCTCGATCGCGGCATGCCCTTCGTGCTGGTAAGTTCGCCCGAATCCCGCTCTTATGTTCGCATGATCATCGAGCGTCTCTTTGCCACATTGCCCGTGCTCTCGCATGTCGAGCTTGCCAAGGGCCTCGAGATCAAGATCATCGGCTCTGTTTCATGATCACCGACCCGGAGGGTACGGTGCTGGCGCTGTTCGCGGCCTTTTGCCGGATCGGCGGCTGTATCATGATCATGCCGGGGTTTTCGACGGCGCGCATTCCCATGCAGGTCCGGCTGTTCATCGCGGTGGCGATATCCATGGCGATCCTGCCGGTGATGTGGACCGATATCTATCCGCAGGTGACCGGCAAGGGGCACACCTATATCTACCTGATCGCAGCCGAGACCCTGGTTGGCGTCGTCATGGGCCTTGTTGCCCGCTACTATGTTCTGGGCCTGCAATTCGCCGGCTCGGCGATCACGATGCTGATGGGCTTCAGCCCTCCGCCCTCGTCTGATGTTCTTGAAGACACGCCGGAAAACCAGCTGACGAGCCTGATCAGCTTTGCCGGACTGATGGTGCTCTTCATGCTCGACTTCCACCATGTGATGTTCGAGGCGATCGTCCAGTCCTATCGCGCCATGCCGATCGGCACGGCCTTCGACCCCCAGGGCGTTCTGATCACGCTCACGGATTCGCTGACGCAGACCTTCATGATCATGCTGAGGCTCGCCAGTCCCTTCATCATTTATGGCCTGCTTTTCAACGTGGCGATCGGCATGGTGAACAAGCTCGCGCCGCAGATCCCGATCTACTTTATCTCGCAGCCCTATCTGATCATGGGCGGCATGTTCCTGCTCTATCTCGGGATCGCAGCAATGCTGCGGCTGTTCGGCGACGGTTTTGCGCCGGTCATGCAGGGAGGATAGCGGGATGAAGACGCGTTCGCAGAAGCTGAAGCGCCTGGTGGCCGTCCAGCGCCATCTCGAGCAGATGGCGGAGGCCGACTATGTCGAGATGGTGCGCCAGCGCGAGGTTCTGGCCGACACGATCGATGTCGTCGTCGATGCCATGGGCTCGGCCCATCCGATGCACCGCATGTTCTCCGGCCACTACTCCTCTCAGGTGGGGCGTTTGGTGCAGAAGGATCAGATGTTGCACGGCATCCAGCAGACGCACGAAGCCCGCATGCTGAGGGAACGGGCAAAGGCCGACCGGCTCGAGGAAAACATGAAGGAGGCCCGGCAGTCCGAAGACCGCGAAGAGGCCGACAACGCCATCTACGACCTGATCGATCAACACGTTACCGGGCAGGCGCCAGCTTCCCGTAAGGTTGACGGGCGATAGTAGGTCATCCGGGGATGCTCCGACAACGGAGCGATGCCGGTCCGACATTGCCTTTATGCACCGACCTTGGTCGCTGCAGGCTCGATTTGAGAGGATTCGTCATGGCCATCTCTCCGCCCAGCGATCTGGTGATGGATGTCGTGCGCGCCGCCGACCCGACCGAAGTGCAGGAGGCGCAGGCGCGGCTGAAGGCCAACCGTGCCGCCTTCCAGGCGACGAGCCTTGCGGAAAACGGCAACGGCTTCACCGCCGCCGTCAACATCCTCAATTCGTCCGAAGGGTCGACCGGGCTCGGCGATATCAACAACCGCGTCGAACATAAGAAGATCCCTGAAACCTATCGCAAGTTCGAGGCCATGGTGCTGCAGAACTTCGTGAAGTCGATGTTGCCGACCGACAGCGAGAACGTGTTCGGCAAGGGCAACGCCGGCGATATCTGGAAGAGCATGATGGCCGAACAGATCGGCGACGTGATTTCGAAGAGCGGCGGCATCGGCATTGCCGATCAGCTGGCGAGCGGCAGCGCGACCGACCGGGTCCAGGCTTCGCTCGACGGCAACAGCCGGAACCTCGCCGCAAGCCTCGTGCAGGAATACGAGCGCAAGACGCTGACCGGCTTTTCGACTGACGACGACAAGAACAAGCAAGCTTAATTGGGAGTTGATTGATGGAAGCTGTGGCATCCAATGACGTCCGGATCCAGAACGTGCTCGGGCGACTGGAAATGATCCTCGACAACGAGAACAGCCGCATCGGTACCGACCCGGAATTCGATATCAAGACGTCGAACGCACACAAGAGCCGTTGCCTCTACGAACTGACGATGTTGCATCGCGACATGCTGCCGGGCGAGCCGTCGACGACGTTCTCCTCGCACGCACGCCATCTGCGCGACAAGCTCGCGATCAACTCGCAGAAGGTCGAAGCGCATCTCGAAGCGGTTCGCTCCGTCGTCGATCTCCTGAAGACGGCCGCACAGGATGCCGATGCGGACGGCATCTATTCCGAAGCGCAGTTCCGCTATAGCGATTTCTGATGCTGAAGCTCATTCTCACCGGGGTCTGGGTTTGCGCGGTTACGCTCGGATCCGTCTATTTCTCGATGCAAAGCGCTTCGGCGCCCGTCGTCCCGGACGGCGAGGCTGCCCGGCGCGCATCGGAGCAATATGTTCCCGGTGAGATGATCACTATTCCGGTGATCAATGAAGGCTCCGTTCAGGGCTATTTCCTCACGAAGCTCTCCTTCTCCGCGACCAAGGAGGGGATCAACAACCTTCGTGCGCCGCTCCGCCAGATGGTCACCGACGAGCTTTATGATCTGCTCGTCGGCTCCAGGTTCATCGATGTTGCCGATACCGGCACCTTCGATCTGCCGACCTTCAAGTCCACGGTGAAGGACGGCCTGAACAAGAAGCTCGGCGGAGAGGTGATTACCGAGGTGCTCGTCGAGCAGCTGGAATACCTCACCAAGGATGACGTCAAGCGCGTCGCCAACAGCCAGAACGTGCCACGCCAGAAGCCGGTTCCGATCGTCGACAAGAACGGCAATGTCGCCAGCGACAAATTGCCGGAAGGCGCCGTCAAGGCAAGCAGCGCGCACTGACCGGACAAAAAAAGCGAGCGCCTGTCCGCTCGTTTTCCGCTTTCGATCATCTCAACTTGACGTCACGCAATCCCGGGCGGAAACGCGCTTTTCGGAACGCCCGCTGCCGTCAGTTTTTCTCAGGCGTGCGGTACTGTTCGTTGACGAGGCCGAACTCCGCCATCAACCGGCCGATCGCCACGTAGAAGTGGTAGAGCCCGGCGCTTGCCAGCCCGCTCTTGCTCCAAAGTTCGATGCCGCGCGGGATTGACGCACCGAGCAGCGCCAGCGATTTGGCGAAGGTCCTCATCCGCCCACCGAAGCTCGGGTCGCGTCGATGCTCCAGCATCGTCGAGATCGCGCCGTTGCGCAGGCTCCGCGCCCGGATCCAGGATGCGCTGGTGCGGCGTGCCGGCACTGTCTCGGCGACCCAGGCATCCGCTGCCCAGGCAAAACAGAACCCCTGTTCCTTGCTGCGGCTGTAGAAATCCGCATCGCCGCCGCCGATGAAGTTGAATGCCGGGTCCAGGAACGGCTGCGGCATCGCGTCGAGCACCGATCGGCTAACGAGCACATTGCCGGAGGAATAAAGGATAGGCACGGGTCCCGTCGTGTCATAATGAGGCGTAAAGACCGGATGGCGTTTCCATTTCTGCCCGCCGTCGCCCTCGAAGACCGGGAGCTGCGGCCCGCCGACCATGTCGGCACCGGTCGTTTCCTGTACCGTGATGAGGCAATCGAGCCATTCGGGGGCTGCGACCTCGTCGTCGTCGATGATCGCGATTGCCTTGAGGTTCGGATAGGTTTCGAGCGCCATCGACCAGCCGGCATTGTAGGCATGGCAGTTGCCACGTTGATGCGCGACGATGACGATCGATTCCGATGGATGGCCCAGGAAGAAGTCCTTGGCGGCCTGAGCGCCGGCCAGTCCCTCGTTGTCATTCTCCACGACAACCGTGGCGAATGAGATGTCAGGCCTTTGGGAAACAATGGTTTTCAGCGTCTTGACGACATGCTCCGGCCGACGGAACGTCGGCAGCACGACGACGAGGTCGATGTCGCCGGCATCTTCCAGTTCTGTCCGGAAGTAGACGGAAATATCCTGGCCGGTCGACGTCATGGCGAAACCTGTGCAAGCAAAATTGACGCGCAATACAACAAATCTTCCTAAACAGATGCTGAACCCGGACGGCAGATTTTGAAAGGGGGCTTTAAGTGCTCTTTCACCCCATGCTGTTAAAGAGGGGGCCAGCTCCATTCATGACGTGTGGCAAAATGCATCTTGTCCTGGTTTCCTCGCTCGTTCCCGTCGCCAATCCGGCGTCCGGCTTCGACATCGCCAACCGGGCCGTGCTCGACGGCTTGCGCGCACTCGGCCACAGGGTCAGCGTGATAGGTTTTCTCCAGCCCGGACGTACGCCGGCGCTCGATTGCGAGATGCATCTGCTCGGCGAGCTCGAGGTCACCAACGCCAAGGTCGGTACGCTCCAGAAGCTGCGCTGGCTCGGGACCGCTTTCCTCAACCGCACGTCGGTTTCATCCGGCAAGATGCTTACGGCAAGAGCGAACCGGATCCAGTCGATCCTCGACAGCCTTGCCCCGTTCGATGGGCTGGTGCTCAACTCGGTGCAATTGCCGGCCGCCTTCGCGCAGGTCTTCAGGCCCTATCCGTCGGTCTATGTTGCCCACAATGTCGAAGCAGATTCCGCCTTCGAAAGTGCAGAGCGGGCAAATGGCACCCTTGAGCGCTTCCTCTTCCGGCGTGAAGCGCAATATCTCGAATACTACGAACAGCACCTGGCGCAGAATGCGGTCGCCGTCTGGACCTTCGCCGAAGCGGATCGTTTCGGTTTCGGCCGCGCCGTCAGTGAGCGGGCCTTCGTGCTGCCGCTGGTCACGGGTTGGGACGCGCCGGTGGCCCCGACCGGCGACCATGACCAGGACCTCCGCCACGATCTCGGGCTGATCGGCACGTGGAGCTGGCGGCCGAACAGACTGGGCCTCGACTGGTTCCTCACAGAGGTCGTTCCACATCTGCCGGAGGACATGACGATCGCGATCGCCGGTCAGATGGACGGGATGCCAACGGTCTCCCATCCCGGTGTCCGCTTCGTCGGGCGGGTACCGGACGCGCGCGCTTTCGTTGCGCAAAGTGCGATCATCCCGCTGATCAGCCGCGGCGGCACCGGCGTGCAGCTGAAGAGCCTCGAGACCTTTGAGCTCGGCATGCCCTGCGTGGCGACACAGGCGTCGTTGCGCGGCATCGAAGCCATTCCTGACAATTGCTCCGCTGCCGACGACCCCGCGGAATTTGCACGCCTTTTGGTCGAAAAGGTCGCAAAGGTGCGCGCCGGCGACCGTCAAAGGCTAGACGGCTCGGCCTTCCATCGCGCCCAGAAAGTGCGGCTGATGCGGGTGATGCGCAACGTGCTGGCGGGCCTTGCGCCGGCGAGCGTGGCAGAGGGGCCGTCACCGCCGCCGGATTTGACGATCCATGAAGGGGGACGGTCGTGAGCAATGCCGTTGCCGCAAACAACGTCCCTCTGTCGCGACGTCTGATCCTCGGAATGCCCGTGGTCGATCTCGGCTGGGCAAAGGCTTTCGCCTTTGCTGCCGAGGCGCTTTCGCGGCCAGGCGGGCAAACGATCCTTGCCTTCCTCAATGCCAACAATGCCAACCTGATGATGCGCGACGGTGAATACCGTGCGGCGCTGGCGCGCCAGGTCGTCTTTCCGGATGGGCATGGCGTCGATATTGCCTCCTATCTTTTTTATGGGCGCATGTTTCCTGCCAATCTCAATGGCACGGACTTCGTGCCGGCACTGCTGACCTATGTTGAAAGGCCGCTGCGCATCGCGATGATCGGCGCGCGGCCCAAGGTACTCGCGCGTGCCGCCGAGAATTTTCGCGAGCATGCGCCGTGGCACGAGTTCCTGCCGGTTTCGGATGGTTTTTTCGACCGGGAACAATCCCGGGAGGTTCTCGCTGAAGTCCGCGCGCTGAAGGCCGATATCCTTTTGGTTGCCATGGGCAGTCCGGGCCAGGAGAAATGGGTCGATGCCCATGTCGGCCCCCAGGATGCCCGGCTCGTCATCACTGTCGGCGCACTCTTCGACTTCGTCGCCGAGGAGTTTCCGCGGGCGCCGAAGTTCCTGCGCCGGCTGCGGCTGGAGTGGTTCTTCCGCCTGGCGATGGAACCACGGCGCATGTGGCGCCGCTACGTGCTCGGAAACCCGCTTTTCCTGTGCCATGTGCTCTGGCACAAACTGTCGGGACGTTCGCGCGAGGCGATCGCCGACACCAGCCTTCGGACGGGAACATCGTGAACGGTCAGACGATGCGCACTGCAGTTGTCACGGCATCCTATGCCAACGATTTCGAACGCTGCCGGCTCATGTGCGAAAGCATGGACCGCAAGCTTCAGGGCGACTGGAAGCACTATCTGCTGGTCGCCGATTTCGACGTTGCGCTCTTCCGTCAGCTGGAGGGATCGCGGCGCGTGGTCGTCAGCGAGCGCGACCTTCTTCCCTGGTGGCTGCATCCGATTACGGATCCGCTGTCGGCCGGTCGCAGAAAGGTGTGGCTCAGCCCCTTCGGTCTGCCGCTCCGCGGCTGGCATGCACAGCAGCTTCGGCGCCTGGCGCTCGCGCGGCACATCGATGAGGCCGCAATGTTCGCGGTCGACTCCGATGTCGTCTTCCTGCGCGTCTTCGATCCTGCCAGTCTGTGGCAGGGAGAGCGGCTGACGCTCTACCGCAAGGACGGCGCGATCGACGCGCAGATGCGCTCCAACCACCTCGAATGGCTCGCCCATTCCGACCGGCTTCTCGGCATCGGCCCCTATCGCCTGCCGGCCAACGACTACATCAACACGCTGATCGCCTGGCGCACGGACAGCTGCCGGAAGCTGCTGGATCACATCGAAGCGCAGCACGGCCGGAATTGGGCGCGGGCAATCACACGCACGCGCGCCTTCTCCGAATGCACGATCTATGGCCGTTTCGTCGATGAGGTTCTCGGCGGGGAGGGGCATGTTCCTTCCGAGGCGGCGCTCTGCCACGTGCTCTGGTTCGAAGACAGTTACAGGCAGGATCTTTCCGGCCTCAGGGACTTCCTGAGGGATATGGAGCCCCATCAGATCGGCATCGGCGTGCAGTCCTTCGTCGGCCACGACCTCGACGACATCCGGCGGGCGATCGTCGAACTCGCCGCCTGAGGGCCGGCCATCGTCAGATGACGCGTTCGGCGGGCTTTCTCAGGGCCGTATAGGTCAGCACGAAAGACAGAGTGTAGAGCGCGAAGAAGATCGCGTTGAGCGAAGGTGCCCATGCGGCGACATCCGTCGTTGTGCGCAGCAACAGCACCAGCAGCCCCACCTTGAACACGCCGGCAATCAAAAGGTTGAGCATGCGCCGCACCGTCCGTCCCGTCGCATAGAGCAGCTCGGAGTGGTACTCGATCAGGTTGCGGAACGAGGGAACGAGAAGGATCATCGCGACGATCGGGGCGGCCGCCGAAACGTTGCGTCCAAGGCCGTTCGGGAAGATCCAGAGGTAGGCAGCCATCGCGGCGATGGCTGCGAACGAGGCTAGTGCGACCAGCAGCTCGATCGACAATCTGGTGCGCCAGCGCGCGATCGACCCGGGTGTGCGCATGATGCGCTGGACGAGCAGCGTGTTGAACGATCGCACCGGCAGCGCGGTCAGGTCCGCCAGCCGCATCAGGATGGCATAGAGGCCGGAGACCGCCGGGCCGCCGATGGCAAGAACCGCGATCTTGTCGAACTCCGACTGGATGTAGAACAGCACCTCGGCACCGGCGACGGATACGGAATCCGCCCAGCGCCGGTAGTAGAGCCGGGGCTGCCAGCGCAGCCGGACGCGGGGGTAGAACCAGAAGAGCGCGACGACGAGGCCAAGTGCATTTGCAACCAGGTAGAAGTAGGACCAGGCCTCGAGCGTCTTTAAGGATAGAAGTGCAAAGAGCAGCGCCGCGCCGGTACGGATCGCTGTGCCGATGACCACGAGCAGCGCTCCGCGCCCGAAACGACCTAGGCCGTTGAGCACGATGACGGCGATTTCCAATCCGCGCCAGCAGATGATTTCAGCCAGCATGAAGGCAGAAAATGCGCTCGCCGTCATGTCCCGGGAAAAGAGCACGATGAAGGTGACGGCGCAGATGACGGCGATCAACGGCAGCGACAGCACCGCGCCGACCAGAAAGCCGGCACTGTAGGTCCCGACCAGCAGGGGTTTCACAGTCGCGACCCGATAGAGCGGCGACATGAAGCCGAAGGCGAGCACACGCGAGATCATGATGCCGGCGGCCGATGCTGTGGCGAACAATCCGAAGTCGGCGATGGCAAGCGTGTTTGCGACGGCGATGAAATAGACGAGCGACAGCACGAGCCGCCCTGCCGAACCTCCGGTCATGGAGAGGTAGGCGTGGATCAGCGCCTGGTGGCGGAGATAAAGCGCTTTGACGCGATGAGGCACGGCCGGCATCCCGATAGGCGTTTTCCTTCGAGGCCGACGGAAGCGCTCTATCTCCTTGTTTTCACGCGGTTCCAAGCGCAGGGCATGCTACCCATTCCGCAGGAATTGCTCTTGCCTTACCTCATAGACGGGAAAGCTTAATAAGGCATGAGATCGGTGCGTTTGCATGCATGCGCGCACGGAAGTTAACTATTTGTTTTCCATGTTTCCTTAGGTTGGCTTCACTATTCGGAATTCGCCGTTTCGGCAGCCGCGGGATCAGTCATGTTCAACATCGACGACGAGAAACGCCCGGTTCCGCGTGCATCGTTGCTCGATTTCGTAGCCGAGGACACGCGCGGTTCCGCGCGCGCAAAAAAAACTCGCGCAGCCGGCGCTTCCGCAACCAATTCTTCTTTGCTCAATCGCCCGTCCGCGGCCGCAGGGTCGGCTGGCCATTCCAGTGCCCGCGCCGTAGCGCAGCCGCAAATCGGCGGCAAAACTGCAAAGGAAACCAAAGGATCGGCCAGGCATCGTCGCACCTTGAGCGGCATGGGCGACCGGCTGGTGCGCTGGTTGGCCGACGGCCAATCGGACGATACCCAGGCAGCATCCACGCCGGCCGCCGGGAATTCGAGCGATCGTCCCCTCGTCGATATCAAGACCGTCCTGCGCTCGGTCTGGCAGCTCCGCAAGATCATCATCGCGACGACTGCGCTCGGCGCCGTGGGCGGCGTTCTCATCGCGCTTTCGACACCCAGCATCTACGTCGCCGAAAGCAAGCTCTATGTCGATCCGCGCGAGGTGCGGCTGACGGATTCCGATCTGTCGAAACAGTCGCTTGCGACCGAAGGCATTCTCGCGCTCGTCGACAGCCAGCTCGAAGTGCTGCGTTCGCGCACCGTGATGGAGAAGGTTGCTGCCAGACTGGATCTCGAGAGGGATCCGGAGTTCGCAGGCAAGGGCAGCGGCGACGCATCCGCCCGTGTGCTGAAAAAGCTGGGCGAGGCGGTCCAGGTCTGGCGCGATCCGAAGACCTTCATCGTCACGGTCGAGGCGCAGACGCGCAACCCTGAGAAGTCGGCACTGATCGTCAACCGGCTGGTCGAAACCTTCCTCGGTGAGGAAACCGCAGCCCAATCCGGTTTCTTCCAGAAGACGACGGTGGCGCTCGATGCGCGGATCAAGGAGTTGAAGGCCGAACTCGATGCGGCCGAGAAGGCTGTTGAGGACTACAAGGCGATCAACGACATCGTCGGCGCCGGCGGTGAACTGATCGCCGACAAGCAGCTTCTGAGCCTCAGCGACCAGGTGGCCGCGGCCCGCAACCGCATCGCTGAGGCAAAAGCCAAGGCTGAAGCGTCGGGCAAGGTGCAGCTGAACGATGTCCTGACGGGTGCCTATCCGGAGGAAATCAGTTCGCTGGCGCTCTCCGAACTGCGCAAGCAATATGCCGCAACCAGAGCGCAGCTGAGCGCGCTCGACGCGAGCCTCGGACCACGCCACCCGCAAAGGATCGCGGCCCAGCAGGCGCTGGAAGCCTCACGCTCCGAGATCGGCAACGAACTGCGCCGCATTGCCGCCGCCGCCGGGACGGAGCTCGATCGCGCCCAGCGGACCGAGCAGGATCTCGTGCAGCAGCTTGCTGTGCAGAAGGCGCGTCAGATCGATTCGTCCGCCGAATTCGTCGAGCTTCGTGAACTGCAGCGAAAGGCAGCGGCAACCCGCCAAATCTACGAATCCTTCCTGAAGCGCGCCGGCGAAACGCGCGAAGAGGAAAAGCTGACGGCCAAGAACATCCGGGTGATCTCCAAGGCCGAGCCAGCGCTGCAGGCAAAGGGGCCCTCCCGCAAGATCATCGTGATTGCCGCTACCATGGCCGGGTTCTTCGCCGGCTTCGGCCTCGGCGTCCTGCTCGGCGTCTACCGCAGCATGCGCGGGCTGTTTGCCGGCCCTGGTGCGGGGCCGCAGCGCGATCAGGATCCGGAACCGCCGCAGCCCGAGGGTGACCCCAAACCCCCGCTGCGCAAGCAGCCGCCAGCCGATTCTGCTCCGGCCAAGGCCGACCTTCCGCCGCCGTTCAGCCCGGCGGCGCATCATGCCCAATCGCTGACGGCCGCTTACGCCGCCGCCCGCCGCGGCGAGTTGGCGGGTTCGTCGCTCCGGCACCCTCTGCCCCGTGCGGAACCGGAAAACGATAGCGACATCGCCAAGGTGCAGGAAGATCTTCGGGCGCTGAGGTCCCGCGTCGAGCATTACTCGCGTCAGAAGCTGGCGCACGGCTAGGCTATCGCCATCGCTCTCTCACGATTTTGAGCGAAGCCGTCGTCACCTCTCAGCTGTGAGAGGAAATCCCCCGTGGTGCAGCGAAACTTCGTCAACCTTGCTGGCGCCTCTTGCATTTATGCGTTTGGAACAGCATAGGGCGCTTTGAGGCCATCGCCTTTTCCCGGGCGAACTAGAGTGTGCCGCGTGAACAGGAAGCCAGGAGGAACATGCCGTGACGACTGTGATTGATGGCAAAAAAGTCGCCGCTTCGGTGATCGAGGCTGTGAAGGCCGCGACGAAGGCACTCGAGACGGATGCCGGTGTTCGCGCGGGCCTCGCGGTGGTGATCGTCGGCGACGATCCGGCAAGCCACGCCTATGTTTCCTCCAAGAGCAAGATGGCCAAGGAGTGCGGGTTCCTGTCGATCCAGCACACGCTGCCAGAGGCAACCACACAGGAAGAGCTCGCTTCGCTGGTCGCAAAGCTCAATGCGGATCCCTCCATTCACGGCATCCTCGTGCAGCTTCCGTTGCCGAAGCATCTGAACTCCGAGCCGATCATCCAGTCGATCCTGCCGGAAAAGGACGTTGATGGCCTGCACGTCGTCAACGCTGGCAAGCTGGCGACCGGCGATCTTGAAGGCGGTCTCGTCTCCTGCACGCCGGCCGGCGCCATGGTCTTCGTGCGCCAGACCCACGGCGAGGATTTGTCGGGACTGAACGCTGTCGTCATCGGCCGGTCGAACCTCTTCGGCAAACCGATGTCGGCTTTGCTGCTCGCTGCCAACGCGACGGTGACGACGGCGCATTCGCGCACCAAGGATCTGGCCGCCGTCTGCCGCAATGCCGATATTCTCGTGGCCGCCGTCGGCCGTCCGGAGATGGTGAAGGCCGATTGGGTGAAGCCCGGCGCGACGGTCATCGACGTCGGCATCAACCGCGTGCCGGCCCCGGAGAAGGGCGAGGGCAAGTCCAAGCTGGTTGGCGACGTCGCTTTCGCCGAGGCCGCCGATGTCGCAGGTGTCATCACCCCGGTCCCGGGTGGTGTTGGCCCGATGACGATCGCCATGCTGATGGCCAACACCGTGATTGCCGCTCATCGCAAGGCCGGCCGCAAGCCGCCCCGCTTCTGATTCCGGTTCACCTGGATTGAGGAGACGCGTCGCGATTGCGGCGCGTTATTTTTGCGGGGCGGGTCCGGTCGACGCGCGCACGATCAGTTCGGCGCGCCAGAGTTCCTGTTCCGGATAGTCGCCGCGTTTCAGGATGCCGCCGATCAGTCGCGTGGCGATCCGGGCGCCGGCTGCCCGAAGCGACGAGCGCGTCGTCGTCAGCGGCACGCTGAAATTCTCGGGCTTCAGCATCGGCAACACGTCGTCATGCGCAATCAGCGAGATATCCTCGCCGATCTTCAATCCTGCCTGATTGATCGCCCGGACTGCGCCGAGCGCCAGCACCGTACTGGAGCAGAGCACTGCCGTCGGCGGCTGCGCATGCTGCAGGAAGCGCTGCATGCTGCGGTAACCGTGCTCGTCCGTCATCAGCGAGTGCTGGACCAGGCCCTCGTCGGGCGCAAGGCCGTGTTCGGTGAGCGCCCGGAGCATTCCCTTCTGGCGACGGATGGAAAATGTCAGATATTCCGGGCCGTTGATCAGCGCGATCCGCTGGTGCCCGAGTTGAATGAGCAGCCGTGCCGCATCATAGAATGCAGCGGTGTTGTCGATATCGAGGAAGGGATAGTCCCGACTTTCGCCGATCGAGCGCCCGTGGACGAGAAAGGGGATCGACAGCGATTTCAGCATGGCGATGCGTGGGTCATTGGCGCGCATGTAGGCAAGGAACAAGGCATCGACATTGCCGCTTGCCGCAAGCCGCCGGAACGTCACTTCCTCGTCCTCCGGCGCGCTCGGATTGAGCACGAAATGGAAGTCGTGCTTGACCGCCTCTTCCGCGAGGCCCGCCAGGAATTCGCCGAAATGCACGTCGGAATCGATGCCGGGCGCAATCGGCATCACCATGCCGATGGAGTAGGCCTTGCCGGTGGCCAGCCGCTGGGCGGCACGGTTCGGCCTGTAGCCGGTATCGCGTACGGCCTGAAGCACGCGTTGGCGGGTCTCGGCATTCACTTCCGGATAGCCGTTCAGCGCTCGGCTGACCGTCGTCTGTGACAGGCCGAGTAGTTCCGCAAGTTGCTTGAGATTGACCGCCATGGTCAAGATTCCTCCCAAAGCGCTTTGGGTGCCCGTTTGATTTTTAAGTGTTTGTCCCAGCGCCTCGGGTTTGTGTAGCATCCGTTTTTCGAGCAACAAAGCGGAATTCAACCATTGCGCGGTGCAAAATGTTACCGCAAAGCACAAAACTGTCGCGGTTGGGACGGTGACGGGAAAGCTCTTGACTCCTCGCGTGTCGCAATGGTTTGTTAGCGAACTCAAAGCGCTTTGAATTTTTGCGCGTTGTCGTCTGCCCGGCGGGATCCGGGTTCATCTTGGGAGGAGAAGGACGTGAAGAGATCATTGCTGTTGGGCGTGGCGGCGTTTGCCCTCATTGCAGGTGCTGCCGGCGC
>NZ_JAEPRP010000043.1:0-10580 GCF_016652895.1 Ensifer sp. SSB1 | reverse complement strand
AAGATAAGAAGTTCAACTGGGCAAGCTTCGAAGAATTCAAGAAGGGCCACGACCTCAAGGGCCAGACGCTGACCATCTTCGGTCCGTGGCGCGGCGAGGATGAGGCGCTGTTCAAGAGCGTCTACGCCTACTTCACCGAAGCGACGGGCGCCGAGATCAAGTACTCGTCTTCTGAAAACTACGAGCAGCAGATCGTCATCGACACCCAGGCCGGAAGCCCCTCCGAAATCTCGATCCTGCCGCAGCCGGGTCTGATCGCCGATCTCGCCTCCAAGGGTTACCTGACGCCGCTTGGCGACGAGACCCAGAAGTGGCTGCTCGACAACTACGCCGCCGGCCAGTCCTGGGTCGATCTGTCGACCTACAAGGACAAGGACGGCAAGGCCGCGCTCTTTGCCTTCCCCTACAAGATCGACGTGAAGTCGCTCGTCTGGTACGTGCCGGAAAACTTCGAGGACGCCGGCTACGAAGTGCCGAAGACCATGGAAGAGCTGAAGGCGCTAACCGAGAAGATCGCTGCCGACGGCGGCAAGCCCTGGTGCATCGGGCTCGGCTCTGGCGGTGCGACCGGCTGGCCGGCAACCGACTGGGTGGAAGACCTGATGCTGCGCACGCAGCCGGCTGACGTCTACGACAAGTGGGTCAAGAACGAGATCCCGTTCACCGATCCTGCCGTTGTCGGCGCGCTCGACGAGTTCGGCTGGTTCGCCAAGAACGACAAGTTCGTCGATGGCGGCGCTGCGGCCGTTGCCTCGACCGACTTCCGCGACAGCCCGAAGGGCCTCTTTGCCTCGCCGCCTAAGTGCTACCTGCACCACCAGGCATCCTTCATCCCGTCCTTCTTCCCGGAGGGCACGGTGATCGGCGAGGACGCGGACTTCTTCTACATGCCGCCTTACGAGAGCAAGAAGGAGCTCGGCAACCCGGTGCTCGGTGCCGGTACGCTGGCCATGATCACCAAGGATTCGCCGGCGGCGCGCGCCTTCATCGAATTCCTGAAGACGCCGATCGCGCATGAAGTCTGGATGGCGCAGACGAGCTTCCTGACACCCTACAAGAGCGTCAATGTCGACACCTACGGCAATCCGCCGCTGAAGAAGCAGGGCGAGATCCTCTTGAACGCCACCACCTTCCGCTTCGACGGTTCGGACCTGATGCCGGGCAAGATCGGCGCGGGTGCGTTCTGGACCGGCATGGTCGATTTCGTCGGCGGCAAGTCGTCGGCCGACGTTGCCGACGGCGTGCAGAAGGCCTGGGACGCCATCAAGTAGCAGGAACGATGACGGGCGGCAGACATGCCGCCCGTTGCCGATACGGGCTCCATGCCAGAGCGGGGAGCGGAAAAGCGCATGCGGTTTTCTGTTCGCTTCCCGCTCTCCATGAGGCGGTGGGCCCCAAGGAGAACGGCGACAATCGCCAGCCCTGCACGCGACCGTGCACCGAGGGGGAGGGACATGTCATGTTGTTTCAGCTTGTGAAAGCTGCAGGGTTCATGTTGGGCGGGGTAATCGCCTGTGCCGCCTATTTCTGGGGAACCAGTTTCATTCTCGACTTGATCTTCCCGTCGAAAGGGAAGTCCGGCGCCGTCGCCGCAAGAAACCTGCGTATTACCAACGCTATCCGTCCGTGGTTGTTTCTGGGCCCGGCACTGCTGGCGCTGACGGTCTACCTCATCTATCCCGTCTTCATGTCGCTCTGGTACAGCGTCCATGATCGGGCGGGCCAGAACTTCGTCGGTGTCAGCAACTACACCTGGATGGTCAACGACGGCGAGTTTCGCCAGTCGATCTACAACAATTTTCTCTGGCTGCTGGTCGTCCCGGCGCTGGCCACCTTCTTCGGTCTGATCATTGCCGCACTCACCGATCGCATCTGGTGGGGCAACATCGCCAAGACGCTGATCTTCATGCCGATGGCGATCTCGTTCGTCGGCGCCGCGGTCATCTGGAAGTTCATCTACGATTTTCGACCCGAAGGAGCGGATCAGATCGGTCTGCTGAACGGGATCGTGGTTGCCTTCGGCGGTGATCCGCAGGCCTGGATCACGCTGCCTTTCTGGAACAATTTCTTCCTGATGGCGATCCTTGTCTGGATCCAGACGGGTTTCGCCATGGTCATTCTTTCTGCGGCGCTGCGGGGCATTCCCGAAGAAACGATCGAGGCGGCCGTCATTGACGGCGCCAATGGCTGGCAGATTTTCTTCAAGATCATGGTGCCGCAGATCTGGGGCACGATCGCCGTCGTCTGGACGACCATCACCATTCTTGTGCTGAAGGTCTTCGATATCGTTCTCGCCATGACCAACGGCCAATGGCAGAGCCAGGTGCTCGCCAACCTCATGTTCGACTGGATGTTCCGCGGGGGCGGAGACTTCGGTCGAGGGGCGGCGATCGCCGTCGTCATCATGATCCTCGTCATTCCGATCATGGTCTGGAACATCCGCAATGCGGCCAAGGAAATGAAGGGGCACTGAGATGAATCCAGCGACACGCTCCCCCCTCATGTGGGTTGTCCACCTCTCGGTCCTTTTGATCGTGGCGCTCTGGACTCTGCCGACCGCCGGCTTGTTGATCTCGTCACTGCGCGACAAGGACCAACTCGCCGTTTCCGGCTGGTGGACGGCGCTCTCGACATCGTCGCAGAACATCGTCGTCCGGGCGCCCGGTCCTGAGAGCCAGGTCGAGCGCGACGGCAAGTTCTTGATCGCCGGCAATCTGCTCGAAGGGCAGGCGGGGCAGATTTCCGCCTTCGGCTTCAACAGCCGTGAGCCGACGGCGTTCAAGGCCGGTGAAACCGCCGAACTCAACGACGGCGAAAAACTGACGGTTCAGGCGGACGGCAATTTCGAGATCGTCTCGGACAAGAAGATGGAAGGAAGCCGCGGCCAGCGCGTCTTCATCACGGCCTCGTCGCCGCCGCGCTTCACCTTCGACAACTATGCTGAGGTTCTGGGGGCCGAAAACATTGGCCGGTCCTTCATCAACTCGCTGACCGTCGCGGTGCCGGCGACGATCATTCCGATCATGATCGCCGCCTTCGCGGCCTATGCGCTTGCCTGGATGCCGTTCCCCGGTCGGGCAATCCTGATCGCCGTCGTCGTCGGCCTTCTGGTCGTGCCGCTGCAGATGTCGCTGATCCCGCTGCTGAAGCTCTATAACGGTGTCGGTACGATCTTGGGCGTGCCGCCCAAGACCTATGTCGGCATCTGGCTGGCGCATACCGGCTTCGGGCTGCCGCTGGCGATCTATCTCTTGCGCAACTACATGGCCGGCCTGCCGCGCGAAATCATGGAATCCGCCCGCGTCGATGGCGCCAGCGATTTCGATATCTTCGTCAAGATCATCCTGCCCTTGTCCTTCCCGGCGCTTGCCTCATTCGCAATTTTCCAGTTCCTTTGGACCTGGAACGACCTGCTTGTGGCGATCGTGTTCCTGGGGGCAGGGCCGGACGAATTGGTCCTGACGGGCCGGCTCGTCAACTTGCTCGGTTCACGCGGCGGCAATTGGGAAATCCTGACGGCCTCCGCCTTCATTACCATCATCGTTCCGCTGATCGTCTTCTTCAGCTTGCAACGCTATCTCGTGCGCGGCTTGCTGGCGGGTTCGGTCAAGGGCGGCTGACTATCAAGGACCACCAGAGAAAATGAGCATGACCGAAATGAGCAACTCCACTTTGCAACCGGACCGGGACTGGTGGCGCGGCGCGGTGATCTACCAGATCTATCCGCGCTCCTACCAGGACTCCAACGACGACGGCATCGGCGACCTGAAGGGCATCGTTGCCCGGCTGCCGCACATCGCCGCCCTCGGTGCCGACGCAATCTGGATTTCGCCGTTCTTCACCTCGCCGATGAAGGACTTCGGTTACGACGTCTCCAACTACACCGATGTCGACCATATCTTCGGCAGCCTTGCGGATTTCGATGCCGTGATAGCTGAGGCGCACCGCCTCGGCATTCGGGTGATGATCGATCTGGTGTTATCGCATACCTCGGACCAGCATCCCTGGTTCGTCGAGAGCAGGTCGAGCCGGACGAACGCCAAGGCGGATTGGTACGTCTGGGCAGACTCCAAACCCGACGGCACGCCGCCCAACAACTGGCTCTCGATCTTCGGGGGCTCGGCCTGGGCGTGGGATCCGACCCGCCTGCAGTATTACCTGCACAACTTCCTGACCTCGCAGCCGGACCTCAATCTGCACAATCCGGAGGTTCAGGAAGCGCTTCTCGGCGTCGAACGCTTCTGGCTGGAGCGCGGTGTTGACGGCTTCCGCCTCGACACCATCAACTTCTATTTCCATGACAAGCAGCTGCGTGACAATCCGGCACTGGCGCCGGAGCGCCGCAACGCCCAGACCGCGCCTGCCGTGAACCCCTACAACTATCAGGAACATCTCTACGACAAGAATCAGCCGGAGAACCTGGCATTCCTGAAGCGCTTCCGCGCCGTTATGGACGAATTCCCCGCGATCGCCGCGGTCGGCGAGGTAGGCGACAGCCAGCGCGGCCTGGAGATCGCCGGCGAATACACCTCCGGCGGCGACAAGATGCAGATGTGCTACGCGTTCGAGTTCCTGGCGCCGGATCCGCTGACGCCGGCGACCGTTGCTGAGGTTCTCGGGAATTTCCAAAAGGCTGCGCCCGAAGGCTGGGCCTGCTGGGCCTTCTCCAACCACGACGTCGTGCGCCATGTCAGCCGCTGGAGTGAAGGTGTTGCCGATCGCGACGCGCATGCGAAGCTCCTCGCAAGCCTGTTGATGTCGCTACGCGGCTCGGTCTGTATCTATCAGGGCGAGGAGCTGGCGCTGACGGAGGCGGAACTTGCCTATGAGGATCTGAAGGATCCCTATGGGATCCAGTTCTGGCCCGACTTCAAGGGCCGCGACGGCTGCCGCACGCCGATGGTTTGGGATGGCGCGGCGGTCAATGGCGGCTTCGGCGCCGCCAAACCTTGGCTGCCGGTGCCGGCAGGGCATCTGCAGCGCGCCGTGTCGATCCAGCAGGGCGACGAGGCCTCGGTCCTCGAACACTATCGCCGCTTCCTGCATTTCCGGAAGGCGCATCCGGCGTTTGCCAAGGGCGAGATCGAGTTCGTAAGCACGGATGCTCCGGTTCTCGCCTTCGTGCGCAGCTACGGCAACGAGAAGATCTTCTGCCTCTTCAACATGAGCGGCGAGCCAGTGGCGGCCCTGTTGCCGAATGAACCGCTTGCCGCGCTGGAGGGGCATGGCTTCGTTGCCGAGGTCGGGGCTGGAACGGTCAAGCTTTCAGCTTGGGGCGCGTTTTTCGCGCGGCTGGTATGATTCTGATGAACAATATGAGAGCAAGGACAGACGGGAAGAATCGAAGGGGAGGGTGCAATGACAGGTCTGCTGCTTAAAGATATCCGCAAGTCCTACGGCGCGGTCGATGTCATTCATGGCATCAATCTCGACATCAAGCAGGGCGAGTTCATCGTCTTCGTCGGCCCGTCCGGCTGCGGAAAGTCGACGCTGCTGCGCATGATCGCGGGTCTCGAGGAGATCACCGGCGGCGACATGTTCATCGATGGCGAGCGCGTCAACACCGTGCCGCCGTCGAAGCGCGGCATTGCCATGGTGTTCCAGTCTTACGCGCTCTACCCGCACATGACGGTCTACGACAACATGGCCTTCGGCATGCGGATCGCCAAGGAGACGAAGGAGGAGATCGACCGTCGCGTGCGCAACGCCGCCGATATCCTGCAGCTCACCAAATATCTAGACCGCTTGCCCAAGGCTCTGTCCGGTGGCCAGCGCCAGCGTGTCGCCATCGGCCGCGCGATCTGCCGTGACCCCAAGGTCTTCCTGTTCGACGAGCCGTTGTCGAACCTGGATGCGGCCCTGCGCGTCGCCACCCGCATCGAGATCGCCAAGCTCAGTGAGCAGATGGCGGACACGACGATGATCTACGTCACTCACGACCAGGTGGAGGCGATGACGCTTGCCGATCGTATCGTGGTGCTGTCGCAGGGGCACATCGAGCAGGTGGGCGCGCCGTTGGAACTCTACGAGCGTCCGGCCAATCTCTTCGTCGCCCGTTTCATCGGTTCACCGGCGATGAACATCATTCCCTCGACGGTCACGGCGACCGGCGCGCAGACAACGGTGAAGCTGACCGGCGGCAAGAGCGTGACCCTCGATATCCCGACCGACGCATCACAGAACGGCAAGACCGCGAGCTTCGGCGTGCGACCCGAAGATCTGCAGGTGAGCACTGGCGACGATTTCCTGTTCGAAGGTACGGTCTCGATCGTCGAGGCGCTCGGCGAAGTGACGCTGCTCTACATCGAGGGTCTCGTCGACAAGGAGCCGATCATCGCCAAGATCCCCGGCATCTTGCCGGTTCACCGCGGCGACAAGGTGCGCTTCACGGCCGACAAGGCCAAGCTGCATCTCTTCGATGCCGAAGGCCGCAGCTATCGCACCTAAGTGACGACGTCGACCTCACGGTTTTCGACCCGCCCGTAAAATCGGGCGGGTTTTTTCAATGCAATCGGCCGATCAAACCCTCTGTTAAATCTCTGCCGCTAATCTGTCTCAAAAGGGGATAAGAAAGGCATATCGATGAGAGGCGCGGCGCCTGTGATGCACCAGCACTTCCTGAACAAGGAAGAGTCCTTCATGTACGACCGGGAAGCGAGCTTTCCGATGGAGGACACCCGGAACGAAGCGCGCATCGAATATACTGAAAAGGGCATGACGCAGCTGAGTTCTCGCCGCTGCGAAATCCTCAAGCTCTCCAAGAGCGGCGCCGTTCTCGGCATCCTGACCCAGTACCAGCTGCCGCAGAATTTCTATCTGGATATCCCGAGCGCCCGCATCCAGATGGTCGGCTGCCTGCTGAAGCGGGTGCATGCCAACAACGTCGTCGAAGCGCGCTTTCTTCGTCTGCTGACCGACCGCGATCTCAATCGCATCTTCGTTTACAGCACCCACCCGAACCACCGGAACCGCACGCTCGACATCTACCGTTAACCAGTACGCTCAGGTCTTGACCGGCGTGCACGGTTCAATGGAAGGTTGTGGTTTCCGCAACGGATTCGGACCACACCGATGCAGCAACCCTATCGGCTTTCCTGCCATTGCGGTGATATCGCCATCGAAGTCGACGAGGAGCTGAGAGGCCTTGTCGACTGCAATTGCTCGACCTGCCGGCGCTCCGGTTTCCTGCACTGGAAGGTGGATGCAGCCAAGGTGACGCTGCTGACCGAGAAGCGCCGCCTGTCGAGTTACATCTGGCGCGGGCTTAACGAGGGGCACCACTTTTGCCCGACCTGCTCGACGCCGATCATGCGCAGCGGCTATCCGGACAACAGGATTTCCATCAATGCACGCTGCATCGAGAACGTCGATGTCTTTGCGCTTGAGATTGAACGCTACGACGGCCGCAACGATATGTTTCCCGGCCCGCTGCCGTGAGCGTGTCGATGCCGCTGAGCAGCCGCCATCCCGAAGTGGACATTCGGCGATGAAAAGAGCGCCGTTCTCTCAGGAACCGGCGCTCTTGGCTTTTTAGTGGAAGAGGACGCTCGCGCCCTGATCGGCCGTGCCGGCAATTGCGCGGAACGGTGCGAAAAGCTCCCGTCCCATGCCGAACTCGTTATCCGACAGGTCGGCATGCGCCGGTACGCGCGTCTTCAGCGCGATGTCTTCGACCAGGACTTCGATCGTTCCGGCAGTCGCATCGATGCGGACGATGTCTCCTTCCTGGATGCGGGCGATCGGGCCGCCGTCCTTGGCTTCCGGCGTCACGTGGATTGCCGCGGGCACCTTGCCGGAGGCGCCGGACATGCGTCCATCGGTGAGGATGGCGACGCGCTGGCCGCGATCCTGCAGGATGCCGAGAACGGTCGTCAGCTTGTGCAGCTCGGGCATGCCGTTCGCCTTCGGGCCCTGGAAGCGCACGACGGCGACAAAATCGCCCTCGAGCTTTCCGGCCTTGAAGGCGGCATTGAGCTCGGCCTGATCGTGGAAGATCTTGGCCGGCGCCTCGATGACGTGTCGATCCGGTTTCACGGCGGAGATCTTGATAACCGCCTTGCCGAGATTGCCGGTCAGCATCTTCAGGCCGCCGGTATGCTGGAACGGCTGGTCGATGGTCGCAAGCACCTTGGGATCGGCGCTTTCCTTCGGCGTCGGCACGCGCTCGACCCCGCCATTGGCGCCGAGACGGATATCGATCTTGTAGGCATCGAGGCCCTGACCGAAGACCGTGCGCACGTCGTCGTGCAGTAGGCCGCCGCGAAGAAGCTGGCTGATCAGGAAGCCCATGCCGCCGGCGGCATGGAAGTGGTTCACATCGGCAAGCCCGTTCGGATAGACGCGCGCGAGCAGCGGCACGATATCGGAGAGCTCGGAAATATCCTGCCAGGTGAGCACGATGCCGGCAGCGCGCGCCATGGCGACGAGGTGCATGGTGTGATTGGTAGAGCCGCCGGTCGCATGCAGACCGACGACACCGTTGACGATGGAACGCTCGTCGATCATTTCGCCTGCCGGCGTGAATTCGTTGCCCATGGCGGTGATCGCCAGCGCCCGCTTGGCGGCTTCCTTCGTCAGCGCGTCGCGCAGCGGCGTGCCCGGATTGACGAAAGAGGCGCCGGGCATGTGGAAGCCCATGATCTCCATCAGCATCTGGTTGGAGTTGGCGGTGCCGTAGAAGGTGCAGGTGCCGGGACCGTGATAGGACTTGGACTCCGCCTCCAGGAGCTCGTCGCGGCCGACCTTGCCTTCGGCGAAGAGCTGGCGCACCCGCGCCTTCTCGTCGTTCGGCAGACCCGATGTCATCGGGCCGGCGGGCACGAAGACGGCCGGCAGATGGCCGAAGGTCAGCGCCGCGATGACGAGGCCCGGCACGATCTTGTCGCAGACGCCGAGATAGACGGTGGAATCGAACATGTTGTGCGACAGGCCGACACCGGCGGCCATGGCGATCAGGTCGCGTGAAAAGAGCGAAAGCTCCATGCCGGGCTGGCCCTGCGTGACACCGTCGCACATGGCCGGCACGCCACCTGCAACCTGCGCAACGCCGCCTGCGGCGCGTGCCGCCTCGCGGATCAGCGCCGGATAGGTCTCGAACGGTTGATGGGCCGAAAGCATGTCATTGTAGGAGGTAATGATGCCAAGGTTGGGCACGCGGTCGCCCGCCAGCGCCACCTTCTCGGCGGGGGAACAGACGGCAAATCCGTGCGCGAGGTTGCCGCAACCGAGCACGCTGCGGTGCGGGCCGCTTGAAGCCGCGCGGCGGACGCGGTCGAGATAGGGTTCGCGGTGCGGTTTCGAGCGCTCGACGATACGTGCGGTGATCGCGGCAATGCGGGAATCGGCGGACATGACAAATCCTGTTCCGGAGCCTTGAAGCTCCTCATCTTCATCCAGTCATCGGTCCGGAACGCGGCTCGCTTGGGAGAACGCAAGTAGCGTCCCGGCATTTCTCAGAAACACGTGTCCGTTCCGATGGGAGCGCCACCGGCTGAACGCGTTTCCAAAAGTCCTATTGGGTCGGTACGACCCAACATTATTCGATCTAGAGGCGCCCGCCGTGCGTTCACAGGAACGCACGGCACCTCAGGGCGCCCAGTAAATCTGCACCGGTGATACGGCACGGCGCAGCATGGCGCGGATCGGCATATCCTTCTCGTCGCCGGCTTCTACCGCCTTGGCGAGAACGGTCTTCTTGCCCTCGCCCTCGATGTGCAGCACCAGCAGGTGCGCATCCTGAAGGCTGGCAAAGGTGAAGGTCAGGCGGGGTTCGCCGGCCCCTTCCGCTTCCATGGTGATTACGCCGCGCGGCGTTGCCGGATCGATGGCGCGCGCGAGTTGTGATCCACCCGGGAAGAACGACGCGGTATGCCCGTCCGTTCCCATGCCGAGAATGGCGACATCGAACGGTGCGCCGATCTTGGCGGTTTCGCGGCTTGCTGCCTCTGCCGCAGCGTCAGCGGACGGAGCCGCATGATAGAGGGGTATGAACGTCGCTGCTGCCGCCTTGTCCTGGAGCAGGTTGGCGGCAACCAGGCCATGGTTCGAGCGGTCGCTTTCCGGCGGTACGAAACGTTCGTCGACGAGCGTCACGTTCACCTTGTCCCAGGCGATGTCCTTCTTGGAAAGCGCCTGGAAGAAGGCCTTGGGGGTGGAGCCGCCGGAGACGGCGATACTCGCGGAACCGCGTGCGGCGATGCCGGCGGTCAGCGCTTGGCTCACGGCATCGGCAAGGCCTTCCGCCAGTGCCGTACCATTCTCGAAGGTATGAAGCTTAGAGGTCATCGGCGCACCTATATCGCATCGTTCCAAGTGCGGCCGTCGCGCTCGATCAGCGCGATCGACTGGCTCGGGCCCCAGGTGCCGGCGGTGTAGCCCTGGACCTGCTGCCCGGTTTCCTCCCAGGCCTTCAGGATCGGATCGACCCACTTCCATGCCGCCTCGACTTCGTCACGGCGCACGAACAGCGTCTGGTTGTTGCGCACGACATCGAACAGCAGCCGCTCATAGGCGTCGGCATTGCGCACGGCAAAAGCCTCGGCAAAACTCATGTCGAGCGAGACGTTGCGCAAGCGCATGCC
>NZ_JAEPRP010000040.1:0-44278 GCF_016652895.1 Ensifer sp. SSB1 | reverse complement strand
CTGTGAAAAGTCGCTCATCGCTTGGAGAAGCAGGTCTCGCGCCTTTGCCGCAGCGCCCGAAGCGGCAAGTTTCTCCGCCTGCGCCGCCGCATCGGTCAGCGATCCGGCGTGGGTGGTGGTATTCCCGGAAAGTGTCGTGGCGACGGTCATTGTCGCCAGAAGAAGCATATGTTTCACCATGACGTCCCCCATCGCCGGATGACACCGACTTTCGGCATCTGCCGCATCGAGTCAAGACGATAGGGCCGTCCGGCCATTGGTCAATGCTTCCAGAAGACCGGCGTCAGGATCACGAGCACGGTCAGCACTTCCAGACGGCCGAGAAGCATCATCAGCGACAGCAGATAGAGCTCGGGATTGCCGAGCGTGGAAAAATTGCCGGCCGGTCCGATGATGGGGCCAAGTCCGGGCCCGACATTGGAGAGACAGGTGATGACCGCCGACGTCGCCGTGACAAGGTCGTAGCCGAGCGCGCCCATGGCGAGGCTGCCGAAGACCCAGAGCAGGATATAGGTGATGAAGAACAGGAAAATCGCGCGCTGCGTGTCGGCATCGACGGTATTCTTGCCGTAGCGCACCGCATAGATCGCGTTGGGATAGACGAGCTTGTTGAGGCCCGACCGGATCGCGTTGAAGAGCACGATGAAACGGTAAGCCTTGATGCCCCCGGCGGTCGACCCGGAGCAGCCGCCCAGGAAGGTGGCGACGAAGGCGGCCATGACGACGAAGGGCCCCCAGAGGCTGTAGTCCTGGCTGGCATAGCCGCTCGTCGAAAGGATCGAGGTGATGTTGAAGAAGGAATGCGCCAGTGCCAGGTGGAATTCGACCCCATTGGCAAGGCGGTGATAGATGGCCACTGCGATCGAGAAGGCCGTGAGGTACCCGAGGAAGACGATGATCTGCGGATCGCGCAGAGCATCGAGACGGCCGCGGGCGACAAGCACGATCAGGATCGAGAACGGCAGGCTGCAAAGCGCCATGAAGAAGGTCGCCGTCCAGAGCAGCGGGATGCTGCCGAAATAGGCGAAGGATGCGTCGTGGGTCGAGAATCCGCCGGTGGCAACCGTCGACATCGCGTGATTGATCGCGTCGAACCGGTTCATGCCGGTCAGAAAGTAACCGATGGCGCACAGAAGGGTGATGACGACATAGACGACGAGGAACGCGCGGCTGAAGCTTGCAAGGCGTGCAAACGGCTTGTCGCTGGTGTCGGAGGATTCCATCTTGAAGAAGGACATGCCGCCAACCCTGAGATAGGGGATGATGAACAGGCCGAGCACGACGATGCCGATGCCGCCGAGCCAGCAGAGCAGCGAGCGCCAGACCAGCAGCCCCGGCGGCGCATCGTCGAGACCGACGATCACGGTTGCGCCGGTCGTGGTGATCGCCGATACGGATTCGAACAGTGCCTGGGCAAAGTCGAGTTTCAGCGACGACAGCCAGAGCGGGATCGCGCCCACCACCGAAAACACGGCCCACAGCATGTTGACGAGGACGAAACCGAATTTCTTGGAAAATGGTGGCGGCCCCATGCGCGTGGCCATGAAGGTCGTCAGCGACAGGCCGCCGACGATGAAGGCGGACGCAGTGAAGATGCGCCAGTCCGGGTGTCCATAGTAGAGGTCGACCATCGCCGGCACGAGCATCGCGCATGCGAGGTAGATGCCGAGGATCGCCGCGATATGCACAGCATGCCGGATCAAAGTTGCGTTCAAGCGTTCAATTTCCCGGAAAGTGTTGCGGGCGTCCCGGCCGAAGGGATGCAACTGTATTGTTCACGGCGGTCGATTCGAGTCAAAGCGATGGCTTCGCGCGTTGCAATGTGCAATAGCCACGGCCATCGACCAACTCAACGGAAGACCGCACGCGATGAAGCAGGATGTTGAAGCCGCAACCGAAGCCTTGCGGGAGATCTTCCCGCCGACGCCGCTGCAGCTCAACGAGCATCTCAGCGCCCGCTACGGCGCCAACATTTACCTGAAACGCGAAGATCTGTCGCCCGTGCGCTCTTATAAGATCCGCGGCGCCTTCAACTTCTTCCGCAAGGCACTTGGCGCCGGCGCTTCCGGCAAGACTTTCGTCTGCGCCTCGGCCGGCAACCACGCCCAGGGATTCGCCTTTGTCTGCCGTCATTTCGGCGTGCCGGGCGTCGTCTTCATGCCGGTGACGACGCCACAGCAGAAGATCGACAAGACCCGCATGTTTGGCGGCGAGTTCATCACCATCCGCCTCGTCGGCGATATCTTCGACCAATGCTACAAGGCAGCGCGGGACCACGTGGAGGCGATCGGCGGCGTCATGGTGCCGCCTTTCGATCACGCTGATATCATCGAAGGTCAGGCAAGCGTCGCGGCGGAAATCGCCTGGCAGCTGCCTGATGGTGTTACGCCGGATCTCGTCGTGCTGCCGGTTGGCGGTGGCGGCCTTGCTGCAGGCGTGACGGGATATCTCAAGGATGCGGTTGCACCGGACCATTTCATCTTCTGCGAGCCGGTCGGCGCGCCCAGCCTGCGCGAGAGTCTCGAAACCGGTAGCGTCGTGACGCTGGATCAGGTCGACAATTTCGTCGACGGTGCTGCCGTCGGGCGGATCGGCGACCTCAATTTCGCAGCGCTTCGACGTTTCTCGGCCGATCAGGTGATGCTGCTTGCGGAGAACGCGATCTGCCTGACGATCGTCGAGATGCTGAACGTCGAAGGTGTCGTGCTGGAACCCGCCGGCGCCCTGTCGGTTTCAGCGTTGGAGGCGCTTGGTCCCGAGAAACTTGCGGGCAAGACGGTCGTCGCCGTCGTCTCCGGCGGCAATTTCGATTTCGATCGCCTGCCCGATGTCAAGGAACGGGCGATGCGTCATGCCGGGCTCAAGAAATACTTCATCCTGCGCATGGCGCAGCGACCGGGAGCGCTTCGCGATTTTCTCAATCTGCTCGGCGACGAGGACGACATCTCGCGCTTCGAGTATCTGAAGAAGTCTGCGCGCAATTTCGGCTCCATCCTGATCGGGATCGAAACCAAACATGCCGAGAACTTCCCGGTCTTGAAGGCGCGTTTCGACGCTGCCGGGCTGCGCTACCAGGACATCACCGAGAACGAGATCCTTTCCAATCTGATCATCTAGAGCTTCGCTCTCGTGTCGAATAGTTGGAAGCGGAAAGGCGCTCGGGAATCAAAATGCCGGAGCGCCTTTGATACGTCCGGCTGAATGCTCGGCGCTTCCGGTGAGGGTGGGGGTGCGTCGTCGCTCAAAATCGGCACTTATGCTTTGACAGTGCCGGTCGCGGCGTCTAAGTCTTGGGCATGGCATCGTTTTTCTCGAAATTGTTCGGCCGTTCCGGCCCCGCTGAAAACCAGACTCAGGCTGCGCCCGGCAAGACCGAGGCCTATGCCGAATGCACAATTCGCGCGACGCCCATGCGCGAGGGCTCACAATTTCGCCTGGCCGGCAGCATCGAGAAGGCTTCTGCCGATGGCGGAGCCAAGATCCGCAGCTTTATTCGCGCCGATCTTTTCACCTCCGAGCAGGACGCGATCGACGCTACCCTGCGCAAGGGACGCCAGATCATCGACCAGACTGGCCCGTCGTTGTTTTCCGACGACGCCCAGTCGCGCCAGGTTTGATCAATCGCGCCAGCGGCGTAAGCAAATTTCCTCAGATAGATAGCGGACATTCCTAATGTCTCGCGTTCGCATTTGGCGTCCTGCAGAAGGGTCGGCGAATTCTCGCGCATCCGGTCGAAATGGTGGGCCGCCACAGACGGGCGGCCCGGCCTTCGTTTGCTTGACGCTTAGAGCTTGATCCGGAAGCGGGCAAAGCCTTCGGCAGCATCGCCCGCTTCTTCGATCGTTACACCCTTCACCTGTGCCAGGAACTGGCGGGCCTTCGGGCCACTGTCGAAGGTCACGCTGGTATTGGCGAGCGGTACGAAGGTCCAGTTGGCGTCGGCCGATGGATTGATCGTGCCCTGGCCGATGATGTAGCGCACCACAACATCACGGTTGGTATCGGGCGCCACGAACACCACCTTGTCGGCGGCGATATCGGGGAAATTGCCACCGCCGCCAGCCCGGTAGTTGTTGGTGGCGACGACGAATTTCTGCGCAGGGTCAATCGATTGCCCGTTGAACTGCAGGTTCTTGATGCGGTTCGAAGACGCATTGATCGTGGCGCCGTCTTTGTCGAATTTCGGCGGCTGCGATCGATCTGGTAGGTGACGCCGTCGATGATGTCGAAATTGTAGGACGGGAAACTGCCGTTGATCAGCGGCGCGTCCGAAGCGCCCGCTTCGACCTGATTGAAGATACCGGCCGACATCTCCAGCCAGTTGCGCACCTGCTCGCCGGTAATGACAACGGCCTGGACGGTGTTCGGATAGAGATAGAGGTCGGCGACGTTCTTGATCGCGATGTCGCCGGCCGGGACGTCGGTGTAGTAGTCCGCGCCGCCACGGCCGCCGGCCTTGAACGGAGCCGCTGCCGAAAGCACCGGCAGGTCGCGGTACTCGGTGTCCTTCAGCATGTCCTTGATGTACCAGGTCTGCGCCTGGCTGACGATCTGCACGGACGGGTCGTCGGCGACCAGGGCAAAGTAGGAATAGAGCGGCGCACTGGTCTTGCCGACCGGTGTGCGCACATAGGTCAGCGTCGCCTCGTGATCCTTCTGAGCCGCAGCCAGCACCTCCGGCTTGTCGGCGACTTGGGCGATCACCTTCTTTTCCTCGCGGCGGTAGATCGGTCGCGCCTCGCTCGTGGAGCTGACGACGCGCCATGAGCCGCCTTCGCGTTCGACAAGCAGGTCGATCAGGCCGAGATGCGAGCCCCAGAAGCCGCCCATGACGCCGGGCTTGCCGGAGATCAGGCCCTTGTTGTTGTCGACGCCCGCGATGCCGTCGAACTTCGGTCCAGGGAAATCGAGGTGGCTGTGACCAGTAACGATCGCATCGATGCCTGCGATCGCAGCAAGCGGAACGGACGCGTTTTCGAGGTTCTCCGCATAGACCTGCTGGCCGATGCCGGAGTGGGAGAGGGCGACGACGATGTCGGCGCCATCTTCGCGCATCTGCGGCACCCAGGCTTCGGCCGCCTTGACGATGTCGCGGGCATTGGCCTTGCCCTCGAGGTTCTTGGCATCCCAGGTCATGATCTGCGGCGGAACGAAGCCGATGAGGCCGATGCGGATCTGGTGCTCCGTGCCGGAACCGTCCTTCACCTTGCGGTCGAGAATGACATAGGGCTTGAGAAACAGTTCATCCTGACGGGCATTGGCGGCGAGCGCCCCTTTTGTCAGGTTGGCGCAGACCAGCGGGAAGTTCGCGCCGTTCAGGACCTTGAACATGAAGTCCAGGCCATAGTTGAATTCGTGGTTGCCGAGCGTGCCGCAATCATAGCCGAGCACGTTCATCGCGGCGATAACCGGGTGCATGTCGCCATCTTTCATGCCCCGCTGATAGGCGATGTAGTCGCCCATCGGATTGCCCTGGAGAAAGTCGCCGTTATCCACGAGGATCGAGTTCGTCGCCTCCGCGCGGATGGCGTCGATGATCGAGGCGGTCCGGGCAAGACCGACCGTATCGTTGGGCTTGTCGCCATAGTAGTCGTAGGGAAAGACGTGAACGTGCAGGTCCGTCGTTTCCATGATTCTGAGATGCGCCTGGTTAGCGGCGGCGCTGACGGAGAACGGGTGCAGCATGACGAGCGCCGAGGAGGCCGCGGCCCCTGCGAGAAGCGAGCGGCGCGTGAGGTGGAGCGGGGATGTCATCGTTGGCATGCGGTCCTCCATTTATCAAGGATCCCGGTTTTCCCGAGACGAGTGCAATCCGGAGTTTTGTTCGCAGACGCGCGAACCACGGTGGGTTGGCGGCGACTATGCCGGAAAGGCGACATTTCCGAAAGCAGCAGATTTTCGCATTTCGAAGCCCGGCAATCGCCGGCTCCGCTAAAGTTTTCTTCAAACTTCCGGTTTAACCGTGCTTCGGGAAACGGAACTTTTTCAAGCACATGCCAAACGCCAACCTTCTTCTCTTCGTCGGCGAGGCGCTGGTCTACGTTACGGCGATGATCGGGCTGCTGCATCTTCGCGCGCGGCTGGGGCTTGGCGTCTTCGTCGCCGCGCTCGGCGTCATGCATTTCATCGAGACCTATCTCGCCGCGGTTTTCTATGTGCAACTGCCATTCGGTGTGATCTCGCCAGGCTCTGCCGTCCTGTTCTCCGGCAAGCTGATGATGATCCTGCTGCTCTATGTGAAAGAGGACGCGGCGACCGTTCGCCAGCCGATCTACGGCCTGCTCGCCGGCAACTTCCTCACGGTCGCGCTCAGCCTCCTGCTGCGTCAGCACGACACCGTTTCGATCGTGGCGGAGCGATCCGCAGACCTCGCCTTCATCGATGAGATGGGCTGGCTGATGGTCTGGGGGACGACGATCCTCTATTTCGATTCGCTGATGATCATCCTGCTTTACGAGCGCCTGGGTCGGTGGCTGCGGCGCTTCGTGACCATCCGGTTCCTGGTCTGCGGTGTCGTTGTGCTCACATTCGATCAGGCGGCGTTCTATGCGGCGCTACGCTGGTGGAACGGCGCGCCGGCCGAGGTGTTCTGGGGCGGCTGGATGGCGAAGATGCTGGCGGCACCTTTCTATGCCGTCGCCGTCGGTCTTTATCTCAACCTGTCGCGCCACCCGTCGCTGGCAATGTCGGACCGGCCGCTTGGCGATATCTTCAACACGCTGACCTTCCGCGAACGCTACGAGGACCTGCTGTCGCGCTCCGGGCAGGATACGCTGACGGGCTCGCTCGACCGCAGCCGGTTCGAGGTCGAAGCGCCGGAAATGCTGCGTGCGGCGAGCGCCGACAATGCGGCCGTGACGCTGATGATCATCGACGTCGATCATTTCAAGGGCGTCAACGACCGCTTCGGCCACCAGGAGGGCGACCGCGTGCTGCAGCGGCTGGTCGAGACGGTGAAGTCGAAGCTGCGTCCGGTCGACCGGCTGTTTCGCTATGGCGGCGAGGAGTTCGTGATCCTCTGCCCGGCCATGGTTCACGGCGATGCCTTGCGGCGCGCGGACGAGATTCGAATTGCCGTGTCGGATCTCGTCTCGACGCCGGATGGGCGGCCGGTGACGGCAAGCATCGGCCTGTCCTCGACGCCGGACGATGGCGCTGCGGTCGAGAACCTGTTGTCGGAGGCCGATCTTCGGCTCTACGCCGCCAAGGGGCGTGGCCGCAATTGCGTCGTCGGCCGTTAGGCCGAAACCATTCGCTCAAATGCCGACATTCGGCCGGTCGATCACTTCGCGCAGCGAGAAGCTGGAATTGATCTTGACCACGTGGGGCAGTGCCGAGAGCCAGTCGCGGTGAATACGTTCGTAGTCCTGCAGGTCCTTGGCCGCGACGCGAAGGATGTAGTCGTATTCACCTGACATCAGGTAGCAGACGAGCACGTTCGGACAGAGTTTCACCGCCGCTTCGAACTCCGCGAGCGTCTTGGCGAACTGGCCCGACAGCGAAATATGCACGATCACCATGATCTGGTAGTCGAGCGCCTTGTGGGCGATGCGGGCATGGTAGCCGGCGATCGTTCCCGATTTCTCCAGGATGTCGACCCGCCGCGAACAGGCAGATGGGGAGAGTCCGACCTTCGCCGCGAGGTCGGCATTCGAAATCCGACCGTTCTGCTGGAGTATGCGTAGAATCGCATGATCGATGGCATCAAGTTCGCTCATTCGTGATTTCCGCCAATCATGTATCACTTTACGCAATCTTCTTCGAAATCAATGCGCCCTGGGTTTCGTCTTTGCAAGGACATTCGAAAGACGGCGTGTTTTGCTGAATGCCTCGTCAAAAGTGGCGCAAAGCCCATAACAGGAGAGGAACGCAAGGATGCGTGTCGGTTGCCCGAAGGAAATCAAAAACCATGAATATCGAGTCGGCCTGACGCCCGGCTCGGTGCGTGAATATGTTGCCCATGGCCACGAGGTGATCGTGGAAACCAAGGCCGGGGCAGGGATCGGCGCGGATGACGATGCTTACCGTGCCGCTGGCGCGAAGATTGTCGCGACGGCAAAGGACGTGTTCGAAAAGTCGGACATGATCGTCAAGGTCAAGGAGCCGCAGCCTTCCGAATGGGTGCAGCTCCGCGAAGGCCAAATTCTCTATACCTATCTCCATCTTGCGCCCGATCCGGAACAGACCAAGGGTCTGTTGAATTCCGGCGTCACGGCGATCGCCTATGAAACCGTCACCGACGACCGCGGCGGGTTGCCGCTTCTTGCGCCGATGTCCGAAGTTGCCGGACGCCTGGCGATCCAGGCGGGCGCAACCTCACTGCAGAAGGCCAATGGCGGCCGCGGCATCCTGCTCGGCGGCGTGCCGGGCGTGCTTCCGGCGAAGGTGACTGTGATCGGCGGTGGCGTCGTCGGTCTGCATGCTGCACGCATGGCGGCCGGTCTCGGCGCGGATGTCTCCATTATCGATCGCTCGATCCCGCGCCTGCGCCAGCTCGACGATCTCTTCGCCGGTCGCGTGCACACACGCTACTCGACCATCGATGCACTGGAGGAGGAAGTCTTCTCCGCCGATCTGGTGATCGGCGCTGTGCTCATCCCCGGTGCTGCGGCACCGAAGCTCGTGACCCGGGAAATGCTGACCGGCATGAAGAAGGGGGCGGTCATCGTTGACGTCGCCATCGACCAGGGCGGCTGCTTTGAAACGTCCCATGCGACGACGCACTCCGACCCGACCTACGAGGTCGACGGTATCGTGCACTATTGCGTCGCGAACATGCCGGGCGCCGTGCCGGTGACGTCGGCGCATGCGCTGAACAACGCCACGCTCCACTATGGCCTGCAACTCGCCGACAAGGGCCTGAAGGCGATTGCCGAGGACCGACACCTGCGCGCCGGCCTTAACGTGCACCGTGGTCGCGTCACCAACGCGCCGGTCGCCGAAGCGCTCGGCTACGATGCCTACGCGCCGGAGGCCGTCCTGAGCGTCGCCTGACGATTGATCCTTTCGGCCCGGCAGCGATGCCGGGCCAATTCATGTCAGAGCATTTCGATCCGGCACTGGTAGCAATTGTTCTTGGCTGAACGCACATGGACGGACGAAACGTCCGGTCGCGCCAGCAGTTCTTCCGCCCGCGCCTGCAGTTTTTCCGTCGGAACGACACCGCCTGTCCCGTAGACGATCCGTTCGTTCTCGCCATAACCGCGCAACAGATAGCTGACACTTGAGGCCAGGATCGGTGGAAGCGCGTTGCCGTCATGCGCCGGGCATTCTTCGGCATGCATGAACACCGGGCCGGTCTCAGCATAGGGCTGCAACGAGGAAAACGGCCGCAGCGCAAAGATCAGGTAGGGCTCGCCAGCTCCGACATTGCGCAGGCAATGCCGACAGGGAACGCCGTCTCCATCGGAGATCTCCCGTTCTGGCGGATTGCCATATGCATCTGGCCCGCCTTCTCTCATCCGGCGGGCTTCATCGTCGGACATGGGAATGTAGCGCAACCGCATGGTGTATCTCCTTGATCGACTTGAATTGTTCGATCAGGAGAGTGCACCGGCCGCGTTCACCAAGACACCCGGAACTTGCCGGATGGTGTTCGTCAAAGATTTTTTGCGAGCGCCAGCAGTTCGTCGTCGGTCAGAGGTTCGACCGTGGTCTCGCGGGTGGCGACCGGCGAGAAGCCGAATTGCTGGTAGAGTTGCAGCGCGCGCGGGTGGTCGAGATTGTTGGTCGTGACCGTCAGCTTGCTTGGGTTCAGTGCCCAGGCGGCAAAAAGCGTCTGGAGCAGGAACCACTTGCCGAGGCCAAGGCCGAGAGCGTGTTCCATCAGGCCGAAATGGACGAGCTCGACGACGTCGTCTTCGCGCTGGTGCAGTTCGAAGAAGCCAGCCGGTGCGCCGTTCACATAAAGCACCGTGACGCTCGTCCGCTTGTCGGCAAGCACCGCGGCAAGGTCCTCGTCGCCCATCCGCAGCCGCTCGGTCCAGTGCCAGCGGCGGCCGACACGCAGATACAGAAAGCGGTAGTAGCTGAGCGGAATGTCCGAGACGCGCAGGATCGCGGTCTGGATATTGACCGGCATCGGCAGGCTCTGCTTCGGCGGCGCCGTCATTTCGAGTTCGGTTACGTGCGCTGTCAGGGAGGTGAGCTTCGGCGAGCGCATGATATCACTCTCGACCGGTCACGATCGTCGTGTCTGCTCGGCCACCCCATTCCGACCAGGAGCCGTCATAGAGCGTGTTCTGCGTATGGCCGAGCGATTGCAGCGCCAGGGTAATGATGGCAGCGGTGACGCCCGAGCCGCAGGTCGTGACCACCGGCTTCGCAAGATCGACGCCTGCGTCGGCGAACATCTGACGCAGGCTCGCCAGATCCTTAAATTTTCCGTTCTCCGAGAAGGTGCCGGACGGAAGGCTATGGGCGCCGGGCATATGGCCAGAGCGCATGCCGGCGCGCGGCTCCGGCTCTTCGGCGTAGAAACGTCCGGCGCCGCGGGCGTCGGCGATCTGGATCGAGCCATCCGCAACGATTTCCGTCATCCGCGTGAAGGAGGTCACGGCCGCCGGATTGAAATGGGCATTGAACGTCGCCGGCTTGGGTGAGGGCACCTCGGTGGTGACGGGGCGGCCTTCCTTGTTCCAGCCGTCCATTCCGCCGTCGAGCACGTAGACGTCCTTGGCGCCCATGATGCGCAGCATCCACCAGACGCGCGGCGCGGTCATGATGCCGGGACCGTCATAGACGACGATCGTGTCCTTTTCGCTGACGCCCAGTGCGCCGACCGCCGACGCGAAGGCTTCCGGCGAGGGCAGTGTGTGGGGCAGGCCGCTGGTGTGGTCGGCAATAACGTCCTGATCGAAGAACACGGCGCCGGGAATGTGGCCGGCATCGTATTCCGCCTTCGGGTTGCGGTTCTGCGCCGGCAGGTACCAGGCAGCGTCGAGGATCCGGATCGAGGGATCGCCAAGGCGCTCCTGCAGCCAATTGGCGGAAACGACAAAGGCGCTCTTGTTGTTGGTCACGGTCGCAACTCCCTACTCAAACTGATGCGCGATCTTCGGGCGTGCCGAAGCGGATACGGAACCTACGGTTTTCCTTGCCCTTCTTCTCGATCTTGGCGATGTGGATGGCGCCGACTTCCTGCGTTTCCGACACATGTGTGCCGCCGCAGGGCTGGCTGTCGAGCGCCGAATTCTCGCCGATGCAGACAAGGCTGACGCGCCCTAGACCCATTGGGGGGCGCACATTCTTCGATTTGACGATGCCAGGGTTGGCGGCGAGTTCGTCGTCGGTGATCCACTGGACGTAGACGGGGTGATTTTCTTCGACGAGCTTCATCAGCGCCGCGGTGACATCGTCCCTGTCGATCGTCTCGCTCATGTCGAAATCCACACGGCTCTCGTCCTCGCCGACCGAGGCTCCGGTGATGGGGAAGGGGCAGACGACCGAAAGCAAATGGCAGGCGGTGTGCATCCGCATCAGGCGGTAGCGGCGCGGCCAGTCGATGTGAAGGACGAGTTTCTCGCCAATGTCCGGTACCGCCTGTCCTTCAGCCGGTACATGGACGATGATGTCCTTGGTCGCGCCATGGCGCGCGACCGCGATGTCGATGCGGCTCCCGTCGGCACGCTCCAGAAAACCGGTGTCGCCGGGTTGGCCGCCGGACGTTGCGTAGAAGCAGGTCTGATCCAGTTCGATCCCGCCGTCCTCCAGAATTCCCGTCACGCTCGCTTCGCAGGTCGAGAGGTAGAAATCGTCACGGAAGAGGGCAGTCACGGTCCTGGTCATCGCATTCCTATCCAACTGATTCGTATGGCACGGCAATGTTGGAAGACGTCTTCAACCAGGCCGGCACAGGCAGCCCCTTGGAGGCCAGGAAGTCCGGGTTGAAGAGCTTCGACTGATAGCGGTTACCATAGTCGCAGAGGATCGTCACGATCGTATGTCCGGGACCGAGTTCCCTTGCGAGACGGACCGCACCGGCAATGTTGATGCCCGTGGAACCGCCGACGCAGATGCCTTCCTGCTCGATCAGGTCGAAGACATAGGGCACGGCTTCCGAATCCGGAATTTGGTAGGAGAAATCAGGGGTGAAGCCCTCGAGATTGGCGGTAATGCGGCCCTGGCCGATTCCCTCTGTTATCGAGCTGCCCTCGGCCTTCAGTTCGCCATTGGTGTAGAAATTGTAGAGTGCGGCGCCTTGCGGATCGGCAAGGCCGATCTTGATCGCCGGGTTCTTCGCCTTCAATCCCTGCGCAACGCCGGCGAGCGTGCCGCCGGATCCGACTGCGCAGATGAAGCCATCGACCTTGCCATCCGTGTCGCGCCAGATCTCCGGCGCCGTGGTTTCCACATGCGCGTCGCGGTTGGCCACGTTGTCGAACTGATTCGCCCAGATGGCGCCGTTCGGCTCAGTCTTTGCCAGTTGTTCGGCAAGCCGGCCGGAGATCTTCACGTAGTTGTTGGGGTTCTTGTAGGGAACCGCCGGCACTTCGACCAGTTCGGCACCAAGCAGGCGCAAGGCGTCCTTCTTTTCCTGGCTCTGGGTTTCCGGAATGACGATGACGGTCCGATAGCCGAGCGCCTGGCCGACGAGCGCCAGGCCAATGCCGGTGTTGCCGGCCGTGCCCTCGACGATGACGCCACCTGGGCGCAACTGCCCGGTTTTTTCCGCATGCCGGATGATAGACAGCGCGGCGCGATCCTTGACCGATTGCCCCGGGTTCAGAAACTCGGCCTTGCCGAGGATCGCGCAGCCGGTGGCCTCCGATACGGCCTTGAGCCGAATCAAGGGTGTGTTGCCGATCGCTTCGAGGACGGACGGTAGAATGGCCATTTTCAGAACCTCGTGTTTGAGGACAGGCGCCGGAACAGGGCGACGAGTACCAGGGAAAGACGAACGGCGACTGACGAAAATCAACAACGATCCCGGACCGCCGAAATGTTGGCGTGTTTTCGGCTCAGCCTGCACTTCAGGCAAGAAATAGCGTTTCGCCGCCGCTCTGTCCCGAACAAAAATCGTCTCCAAGGCATGTGGGGCTCAGCGGCAAGGAAGCGTTGCCGCGATGAAGGGCCGGGCAAGTCTTTTTCGCCCACAAGGAGATGCGTGCGTGTTTCCCGGCGCGTGCCGAGGAGTGAGTGATGAGTATTCAGTCTGCGAAATCCGAACATAAACTGGCTTGGGTTACCGGCGCGAGCGTCGGCGTTGGCCGGGCTTTGGCGCTCAAGTTGGTGCGCGAGGGTTATTCGGTGGTTGTCACCGCCAGAAGCCACGAAAAGCTGGTGGACCTGCAGCACGAGGCAGCAGGCGAGGGAAGGGTCACGGTTCTCGACGGCGACGTCACCGACCCCAAGGACATGGAGCGCGTGTTGGCGGCGATCGAGTACGACCATGGCCACCTGTCGCTGGTGATCCTCAATGCCGGAGTGGCCGTTCCCGTGCGCGGCGATGATCTTCATCGCGAAGCCTTCGAGAAGAGTTTCGCAGTCAATCTCAATGGGGTGGTCAACTGCCTTCTGCCGGCCGTTGCCCATATGAAGGCGCAGGGCTTCGGCCACATTGCCATCGTGTCGTCCGTCGCCGGTTACGGCGGGCTGCCCACCAGCGCCGCCTACGGCGCTTCAAAGGCTGCGCTGATCAACATGGCCGAGAGCCTGAAGTTCGATCTCGATCGGATCGGCATCCGCCTGCAGATCATCTGCCCCGGTTTCGTCGATACGCCCGGCACGGCGCGGATACGCTTTCCACGTCCGGCTCTCGTCAGTTCCGAGCAGGCGGCGGATCGCATCATTGCGGGTTTGAAGTCGCGGCGCTTTGAAATCAGCTTCCCGCGGCATTTCACCTACGCGGTGAAGCTCCTGCGTCTGCTGCCCTATAGTCTCTATTTCGCGCTTGTCCGGCGGCTGACGGGTGTCGTGGCCGAGGCAAGGGAAGCGAAAAAGCATGCGGGCTCCGGCGAGCGACGGCGTCAGGCGGTGTGAAGCACAAGCACGGCGCCGAAGATCAGGGCAAGCCCGACCCAGCCGATCGGTTTCAGCTTCTGCCCGAAAAGTAGCCGTCCGCAGATGGCCGTTCCGAAAATCCCGGTTGCGCCAAGCACGGCATAGGCGATCGCTAGTTCCATGCCCTTGATTGCCTCGGCGAGGAGCGCGAAGGCGGCAAGCACCAGCAGAATGGAAAGCGCGCCCCAGCCGCGGCGGGCAAAGCCTTCGGATTTCGTCGAGGCCAGGTTGGCGGCGACATCGAGAATGCCTGCCATTACGGCGAGCGCAAAATAGATGTTAGGCGCGCTCATTGGCTGCTCCTTCCGCCGCGGCTTCTTCCTCGTCGTGGCGCTCTCCCGCATTGACGAGCAGGATGCCGACGATCGCCATCGAAAGCCCGAGGATCTCGCGTCCGGTCAGCACGTGGCCGAAGATGAAGACGGAAACGAGCGTGATGATCGCGACGCCCGAACCCTCCCAAATGGCGTAGGCGACGCCGACGGAGATCGTCTTCACGGCCTTGGCGAGGAAGACGTAGGAAAGCGCGATCGAGACATACATGACGATGTGGCCGAGATAAGAGCCGCTCGAGGACGCGGCCTTCATCACCGTCAGGCCCACCACTTCGGTCGCGATGGCGAGCGCGAGGAAAAACCATGCAAGGCGCATGCGGAACCTTCAATTGAGAATTGGATAGACCGCCTCTTAAGCGCTACGCGCGGCGCGGTAAAGACGCGCCGGATGCGTTCTTATTCGAACACGATCTGCCGGACGTCGATGTTGCGGGCCCGGAACCCGGCTTCGCAGTAGTAGAAATAGAACTCCCAGAGCCGTTTGAAGCGAAGGTCGAAGCCGAGCGGCTCGATCTTGTTCCAGACCGACCAGAAGCGCTGGCGCCATTCGCCAAGTGTGCGGGCGTAGTCTATGCCGAAGCCGAAATCGTTGCTCATGCGCAGGCCGACATGGCGACCGAGATCGATGAGATGTTCGCGCGTCGGCAGCATTCCGCCGGGGAAGACGTATTTCTGGATGAAGTCCGGGTTGGCGCGGTATTCCTCATAGGCTTCCGGCTTGATGGTGATGATCTGCAGTCCGGCCTTGCCGCCCGGCTTCAGGCATCGCTTGAGCTGCGAGAAATAGGTCGCCCAGAATTTTTCGCCGACGGCCTCGAACATCTCGATCGAGACGATGCGGTCATAGGTGCCTTTCTCCTCGCGATAATCCTGGAATTTGAGTTCGACGCGGTCGGCAAGACCTGCCCGGTGGATGCGTTCGCGGGCGAAGGCCAGTTGCTCGCGGCTGATCGTCAATCCCGTCACCTTGCAGCCGATTTCGCCCGCGGCAAATTCCGCAAAGCCTCCCCAGCCGCAGCCGATCTCCAGCACGTGGTCTCCGGCGCGAAGGTTGGTCGCTTCTGCCAGCGCGCGATATTTGGCCGCCTGCGCGGAGCGGAGATCGTTGGCGCCGGTTGCGTAGAGCGCCGATGAATAGGTCATGCTCGGGTCGAGCCATTCGCGGTAGAAGGCATTGCCGAGGTCATAGTGAGCGGAGATGTTGCGACGCGCGCCGGACTTCGTGTTGGCATTGCGCCAATGCAGGAACTTTTCGATCAGCTGAAGCAGGCCGCGCGCCCGGTTCGGGAAATGCTTGCCGATCTCGGCATTGATGAGGAAGAGTTCGAGAAAGGCGCCCACATCGGGACTGTCCCAGTCGCCGTCGATATAGCTCTCGGCAGCGCCGATGGTGCCGCCTGTCACGGCGCGTTGCGGCAGTTTCCAGTTGTTCAGGGTGAGGATCGCGCTCGGGCCTGCTCGCTTGCCCCTGATCACCAGTTTGCGGCCATCCGGAGCCGTGAGCATCAAGACCCCGGCCTGAAGATGCACGAGCGCGCCGAGCACCATCCGTGCCTTCAATGGGAAGTCCCTGAGGACCATCGAGAGATTCTCGGCAGAAAGCTCCTGTGCGCCGTTGAACGCGGCGAGACTTGCTTCCAGCTCACGCATACACCACCCCCTCAGCTGTTGCATCCGTAGGGTGAGCGTAGCGGCATTCGCCTGAGACGCCAACCGTGGAATTCTACCGGGGGCCTGTATTCGCTACGGTTCTCTCGGCGCGCTTGTGATCTCGCGGAACGCTGCGAGCGCTCGATCCCGGGCCATGGCATGGTCAACGATTGGCCTTGGATAGGTCGCGCCGAGTTCGATGCCGGCACCTGCGAGGAGTGCGGCCGGAGCAGCAAAGGGGCGATGGATGTAGCGCGGCTCCAGACGTTCGAGTTCCGGCACGAAGCGCTTTACGTAGGCGCCGTCCGGGTCGAATTTCTCGCCCTGGAGAACCGGATTGAAAATTCGGAAGAACGGCGCCGCATCGGCGCCCGATCCCGCGACCCATTGCCAGCTTGCCGCATTGTTGGCCGGATCCGCATCGACCAGCGTGTCGCGAAACCAGGCTTCACCCCTCCGCCAGTCGATCAGCAGGTCCTTGATGAGGAAGGAGGCGGCGATCATCCGCACGCGGTTGTGCATATAGCCATGCCGCCAGAGCTGGCGCATGCCGGCGTCGACGATCGGAAATCCGGTCAGGCCCTTGGACCAGCGGGAAAAGTCGCCTTCGTGGTCAAGCCATCGGAAAAGATCGAATCGGCGATCGAGGTTGCAGCGGGGGAGTTCGGGATAGTGAAACAGCAGATGGTAGGAGAACTCGCGCCAGGCGACCTCCTTTCGGAAGGTGGCGACACCTTCACCGGCTTCGGTCTGCAACCCTTGCGTCGCGTGCCAGATCTGCGCCGGTGAGATTTCCCCAAGGGCAAGGTGGGGAGAGAGCAGGGATGTGCCGTCAGCGTCAGGAAGGTCCCGGCGAACTTTGTAATCTTCCAGCTTCTCGTCGATAAATTCGTCGAGGCGAGCTGCCGCGCCTTTTTCTCCCGGCGTCCATATTTCGCTGAACGTGGCTGCCCAGTTCGGTTTCGCTGGCAGAAGCGACCATTGGTCAAGCGGCTCGGACGACGGCCAGGTTTCCGGTGACGCGATTTGTTGCGGTTCGTCGATCGGTGGAGCCGGTTCAAACTTCGAATCGAGGGCGCGCCAGAAGGGCGTGAACACGCGATAGGGGCCGCCGGCCGTCGTCAGCAGGCGCATGGGTTCATGCAGCAACTGCCCGGCAAAACTCTCGGCGGCGATCCCCTGAGCTGCGAGCGCCTTCTTCACGGCGGTATCGGTGGCGATGCCAGAGGGATCGTAGCGGCGATTCCAATGAACGCGCTGCGCTCCTGATTTACGCGCCACGTCGGTGAGCACGTCCAGCGGGTCGCCGGAGCGCAAAATGAGTTGCGAGCCGAACTGGGCGAGGCGAGCCCTCAGCGCCTCGAGCGAATGATGCAGCCACCATTGCTGCGCAGCCCCCAGCGGACCGTTGCCGCTTTCGGTCGGCTCCCGGATATAGAGCGGAACGACGGGGCCGTCAGCCGCTGCAGCCGCAAGGGCCCGGTTGTCGGCAAGGCGCAGGTCCTTGCGGAACCAGACGATGATGGGCGCCGCCTTTGTCATGAATACCGTCGAGGTTTGGGATTGCTCACCCGGGGAACATAGGTGCAAAATGAAAAAGAGCCATCTGCATCTCTGCAAATGGCTCTTTTAGAAAGTGGCTCCCCGGGCCGGATTCGAACCGGCGACCTGTCGATTAACAGTCGAATGCTCTACCGCTGAGCTACCAGGGATCATCCGCGCCGCTGTTTGCTGTGCGCTTCAGAAGTGAGGCTGCTAATACGCATGCTTTTCTGATTTGCCAAGCGGTTTTTTCAAAAAAAGTGACAAGTTCGGTTGCGAGGCTGTGGAGAAGTCCCCAATTGTGGGAAAAGACGCCGGATAGGGAATGATGAACAAAAACAGGAAGCAGATGCATTTCGGGATCGATCCGCAGACACGACAGATCGTGCTCGGCAAATGGCGCATCACGCTGCCGGAATCGCCACTGCTGCGTATCCTGTTGGGCTCACTCCTGGTGTTCTGCGGCTTTCTCGGCTTTCTGCCGGTGCTCGGCTTCTGGATGATACCGCTGGGCCTCATCGTTCTTTCGCACGATCTCCCATCCGTCCGCCGCCGCCGCCGCCGTCTGGCAGTCTGGTGGGCGCGTTGGCGCGGGCGGGCAAACTCGTCGAAGGGGTCGTGAGCCAAAATTCGTCGCGTCCGTCTCTCGGTGGCCGTCTTCGTCAACGCCGAACCGCACCGACCTGTCTAGTTCGATTCTCCTGCCACTTGATTCTTTCCGAGCCTGCATCTGGCTATTGAGGGGCTGCCGAAAACTTTTCGGCAACGCATCAAACGCATAATGCGGTCGCGAATCAGGATGAGGACGCATGGCCAAAGCCACTACGAAACGTCGAAGCAGGAATTCCGGCCGGAGCAAGGGCAAGCAAGGCGGTATGGCGCCGTGGTATCTGGCCGCCGCGGTTATCGTCGGTGGCGTAGTCGCCTATGATCATCGCGCCGAACTGAAGCACTGGCCGGTGGTATCGGATGTGGTGGCGTTCACGTCCCGTCATGATTCGAAGCCGAAGCCCGCACGTGTCGCCCAGAAAGCGGACGGGCGTCCCGCGCAGCAAGCGGAGAAGCAAAAGCCAACCCCCGTGACAAGAGTTGCGCTTGCAGCTCCCGTGCCGTCGGTGGACGTCGGCGCGAACGCGCCGACACCCGCGGTGCGGCCGAATGAGGAAGTCAAAACGGCATCGATCCGCACGGATCAGTTTTATTTCTGTGGGATTCGCAACGACAACTGCGTGATCGACGGCGCCACTTTCCTCTACCACGGAGACACGATCCGCGTGGCGGACGTCGATGCACCGCGTATTCGCCAGGCAAGCTGCGACAAGGAACGTTCGCGCGGCTTTTACGCCAAGCAGCGCCTGCGCGAACTGCTGAACGCAGGTGACTTCAGGCTGGAAACGGCGAACAGTCGTCAGGACGCCAAGGCCGGTGAAAAGCTGCGGCTGGTCACTCGCGGCGATCAATCCATCGGACGCGTCCTCGTAAACGAGGGACTGGTGCGGCCGTGGACGGGACACACGACGCCCTGGTGCTGAGGCCGATATTTACAGAACCGCAATGCCTTCGAAGGAAGACATTGCCGCAGCACGCTTGACCAATGTGGTGATTTTTCGGAGGCCGCAGCTCACGCGGTGGTGGTGTGCTGATGGCCTTCTGACTGGATCCCGCATGTCTCGCCGATCCGCCCCCTCAACCGGTTATGGCGGCAACGGCTCCGGCGTCGTGTTCATCCGGTATCAGTACGAGCAAATCCCACCTTGGCTTCACTGTGCTGATCGCAGCTTACCCGCGTTCATGAACGGAAGAATGCGCGGGACGTCGAGTGCATAGGCGCCATAACTGGGGAACGCGGTCTGCAATACTCGTTCCTCGTTGATCATTCTGCGAATTTGCAGCAGCCACTGGACACCCCCAAGAAGTACCGACCAGACAGAAAGATTGAGGACGATCAAGCCGATGATGGCGATCTCTTCCGTTAGATAGAGCGGGTGGCGAACAACCGAGTAGGGGCCGCCCGTTATCAAGGTCCGGGCCTCCGGCATGATGCTGAAGGCGCGACCGAGCCAGAAAAGAACGAAGGCTGACGAAACCATCCCGACCACGATCATAGCCGTGCCGGCCATTTGAAGCGCCAAGCCTGTATCGGCGGGCTCGGGCAAGTATGCGATCAGCCCGAGAAGAAATGTTCCTGCCATCGCGGTCAAATAGGGCTCGAAGCCAGTGGCTGCTTTGATCGGGGGCAAGCGCGTAATGGCTACCACGCAGACCATTCCGAGGAATAGGACGGTGGCGGCGGTTGAAGTCAACGCCAAGACGTCAGCCGACTGCCATTCGTCTTTCACCACGATTTGCGCGGCGTGAACGATGCGCCGCAACATCGCGATTGCGAAATACGCGCAGATACCGAATCTGCCGATGATGTCGGCGAAGAGCAACGTTCTACCCTTCAGCATCCAAAATACCTCCCCCTCGATCGCCGGTAAGAATGCCACGGTTGCGAGCGGCTTCAAGCGTAACTTTAGAAGTTGCTTAATTCGGAAGGTCGACGCCATGTTGTGGCCGCCGCAGCACGACTATGTTTTGTTGGCCACGATGTCGAAATACGTCGTCGACGGATTTATGCGTTCTTTGAAGGGTTTGGTGTGTGGGAGCTCTTTCCGCGCCACGTCCAAGTTCGACAAGGGGCCGCGCCTCTTTAGGGGCGGCAGACAGCATCGGGAGTACGTGCTGAGCCTCGAAAAGATCGGCGAGATTGTCGTCAGAATCGCGCTCGCCGAGATCGATGCGAGGGACGAGCGCTTCTTGCAGAAGGCGATGAAGTGGCAGCGACCGATCCCGTCGCGACCCTCATGGACGCTCACAGGGCGGCCCGGAGGGCGCTATGACAGCCTTCCGCAGAGACGGTGACCTGCGACGTGTTCGTAGGCGGCGCGAAGGAGAAGCGGGGTTCAAGCACCTGCAGCTGGTGAGCGGGTTTCTGGCTCAGGATTCGCTGTGAACATGTCGCATTTCATGTCGTATGGATCCGCCGTCGCCGCGTGGAAGTGCAGGGAAAGCAAGGGAATCTCGTAGCAACATCGCGTTACGCGGAAGCGGTGTTTTTCCGCTTCGCGACGACTGCAACATATTGATTATATTGGTGAATATATTTGGAGGCCTCGCCCGGAATTGAACCGGGGTACAAGGATTTGCAGTCCTCTGCGTCACCACTCCGCCACGAGGCCTCACGGCTCGGATAACCGAGCGTTGGCGGGGATTTAGAATGATTGCAGAAAATCCGCAAGAGGCATTTTCGGAAAAAGCACAAAGCGAATTTGCGGTTCGGGCGCTTTCCACAGGCAGAACGTCTGGCAATGTCGATTGCTCCTGCCCAGCGTGCAGCAATGCTTCAAGAGGAGGTCGGAACGATTGCCTTCCTCAGCTTACTCCGGGTTGAGACACCTGGGAGCTTTCGCTCAGGCGTGCCACACGCCCGCACAAGCCACGTCTTCTAAATCCCCTGCGGATCTTATCGCTTCGGTGAAATCGGCAGAGGGGGAACGATGACTCCGCTGACATCAGCCGCATCGGTAGCGTCCGTCATCATCAAGCGGAGGCAATGGCTTATATGAAAACGAAACTTGTCCTGACGGCCTTGGCCCTCTTTGCTGCGACCACATTCGAGGCGCGGGCAGAGGACCTAGTTTTCAAGCTGAAGAACAACACAAATGCAGTTCTGACTAACTTCTACACGTCGCCGGTGGGCGTCAACGAGTGGGAAGACGATGTATTCGGCCGGCAGGTTCTGAACCCCGGCGAGAACATGGAGATCACCATCGCTGACGGTCGGGATGTCTGCAAGTACGACATGCGCTTCGAATTCGAAGAGGACTCGGGCCTCGATACGACCGAAGATACGCAGGACCTTTGCGAACTCGGTGAATACACGATCCACGAGTAAGCGGCGCGTTATCGGATAAACAAGAAGAGCCTCGCTACCCCAAGCGGCAGCGAGGCTCTTCAGAGCGCCGATTTTTTCTGGAGGTCAATGGTAGCGGCGGATCAGCCCAACGAGCTTGCCCTGGATCTTCACACGATCAGGCCCGAAGATCCGGGTCTCGTAGGCAGGGTTTGCGGCTTCGAGCGCGATCGACGCGCCCTTGCGACGGAAACGCTTCAGCGTCGCTTCCTCGTCATCCACGAGCGCCACGATGATATCGCCGGGGTTGGCTGTATTGCCATTTCGGATGATCACGGTGTCGCCGTCGAAGATGCCGGCTTCGATCATCGAGTCGCCCTTGACTTCGAGGGCGTAGTGTTCGCCGTTCCCGATCATATCGAGTGGAACGGTGATGTCGTGCGTGTTGTTCTGGATCGCCGAGATCGGCACACCGGCAGCGATGCGGCCCATGACCGGCACGGAAACCGATGTGTTTTCGGCCACTGGCGCCGGCTTCGGTGGTGCGGCAGGGGCTGCCGCCGGCGGCTTGCCGAGGCTTCCCTCGATCACGCTCGGCGAGAAGCCGCGACGCGGCTGCTGCTGGCTGGACGCGTAGGATTCCGGAAGCTTGATGACCTCGAGCGCGCGGGCCCGGTTCGGAAGACGGCGAATGAACCCGCGTTCTTCGAGCGCGGTAATCAGACGGTGGATGCCGGACTTCGACGCCAGGTCGAGCGCATCCTTCATTTCATCGAATGATGGCGGGACGCCCGACTCCTTCATGCGTTCGTGAATGAACAGAAGCAATTCCTGTTGCTTGCGGGTCAGCATGGCACGTCGCTCCAGAAGGCGTGAAACAAATCAAGAACAGACACTATCTGTTCCATATGTGTTCTGCAAGTGCCTAAAATTCCGTGAATTCAGTCAATTGGCGCGACTGCGCGTGCCGGTTGGTCACTTTTACGGGAGCAAAGCGGGTTTTGGTGATGATTGTTTGGTTGGAAACGACCGTATTGGACTGCGTCGAGCGAATCGCGAGCGTTCTGATGGCGAGGGTCAGGCCGGCTGCGTGGCGGCGCAGGCGTCTTCGAATTCCTTCACCGTCTCGGCGCTGTTGTCTTCGGGAAGCACCGCGTCCGCCGCATCGGTTGCCACGGGCGTGTCGCCGTCATAGACGAACGACTGGATGTAGAACGCAATGGCGCCCTTCCACACGTTGCGTCCATCAATCTGGTGGCAGGGTACGGCGCTTTCGAAGTCCGTCTGCAGTTCATCGACCGTGGCGGCACTGAGCTTGACGTCAGGCATGTTAGGCGATGCGACTATCGAAGCGAGAAGCAGGGCGGCAAGCACGGTGATCGTCCACTTTGAGGCAAGGGTGGGACTACGGGGCGGTTAACGATGTGAACCGCGCTTTCGTTCCGAAGTCCAGCAAACTTGGCGATCACTCTCATGTGTTCAACAGGTCTTTGAGTTCAGGCTGTGACCGTTTTGCGCCAGAGGTGCGCGGCGGCAAGGCCCTTGATCCTGGTGCGATCGGCCGACCCGCATTCGCATCGGTTGTGCCAGTCAATGTCCTCCCTGTTGGAGTGCACAAATCCCTGTTGTGATCGCGCCGCATTGTCTCGACAGGTTGCAAAAATACGATAACTTTGCGGGGAAAGTGGGGTGGTTGCATGCATAGATTGTCGTTGGCGGTTCTCGGTCTGTTGGTGGCGGCCGGAGCGGCCTCTGCTGAAGAGGGCCGTTCGAATATCTGGAAGCGGATCAACGCCTGGACGGTCGGTTCCGATCTGTCCTTGGGCGGCTCGTGCTACGCGGCGACGAGCTATGACGCCGGCGCGATTCTTCGTATCGGCTTCTATCCAAGGGGATCGGCGAACCTGGCGTTTCTTTCGATCGGCAATGCCACCTGGAAATCGATCGAGCCGCAAAGAGAGTATGACGTTGCCTTGCAGCTCGACCGCGGCCGCCAGTGGCCGGCCGTTGCGTTCGGCGTGGACCTCACGGGTTCGAAGGCTCTGGTCGTCAATTTTTCCAATACCGACTTCTTCACCGAATTCGTTCATGAAGTGCCAGCGGGCCGTGGATGAGATCATTGCCGACGAAGGACGCAAGTCCAAGGAGAAGAAGGCCGATCCGTTCAATGCGCCGGGCGAGAAGCGTTCAGCACGCGACCCGTTCAGCCTCTAGCATTGTCGAAATCCGGACTTCTTGCAGACCTCCGGCAATCGGTTTGAGGTTAGGACGGAGAACGCAGATTCATCTGCCGGCGGCGAACCAGCCGCTGTATCGGAAAATCAACTCAACCTTGCCTACGCGGGCCCATTGAGATGAAACAGCGCCACGGGTTGCGGTCGTTGGTGGGGCTATATTCCCTTGGGGAAATGGCGGACAGGGTGGGATTCGAACCCACGGTACGGTTTCCCGTACGCTGGTTTTCAAGATGTATAGCGGGTTATCCGCGTCTTATCTTATGTTTCCGTAAGGCGTTGAAACCTCTTCGCTTTCCGGTGAATTCGCTGCACTGTCATTCCCGGCCTTTCCGGGTGCTTTCGGGCCTTTTCTGCATATCCTGCGGCACGATTGCGGCACTGCCTCACCCTTCCATGAGCTTCCTCAAGCGCTCGCCCATGGCGTCGGCGGCGGCCTTGTCGTGCTCGTCGCTCGGGTGAGTGTAGAGGCTCAATGTGATGGCCGGGGTCGAGTGGCCTAACCGCTGTTGCACCGTCTTGACGTTCGCGCCCTCATCCATGATGAGCCTCGTGGCCATCGTGTGCCGGTGGCCGTGCGTCGGTTGTACGCCCTTCACCTTGGCGCGGCGCATGACCTGCCTAAGCCGCCCGCTCATCGTCACCGGTTCCATGACGCCGCCACCGGCAACCGGGAACACAAGGTCCAGATGGGCGGCATAGTCCCGGCCCCATGCCAGCCGTTGCGAGGCGGTGAAAGCCTTGTGCTTGCGCAGCCGCTCGACCACCGAGGCCGGAATGTTGATGGTGCGCCGGCTCGTCTCTGACTTGGTGTTTTCGCGAATGAACGGCTTGCCGTCCAAATCGAGGACAACGGCGCGCTCGATGGTGATTTTGCTGGCCGACAGGTCAACGCAACTCCATTTCAGGCCCAACAGTTCGGAACGGCGAATCCCGGTGGCTTGCAAGAGCATCACCACCAAATCAATGCCGGGGTAAATCTCGCCCTTGGCCTCGGCGGCAATCGCGGCCTTGAGGACGCGGGCCGACTCGTCGTCGGTCATGGCGCGGACCTTGGATTTGGCCGGGGTTGGCGGCTTGGCGTCTCGGGCCGGGTTCTCGGCAATGAATTTCCAGATACGGGCTTGCTCCAAACAGGTATGGGCGACCCGGTGGATATGAAGGACCGATTGCGCCGACAGGGGCGTTTCGCCGCCGTCACGCTTCCGGCTCTTGCCGCCGCGCTTCAAGAGCGTGCCGTAAGCTTCATCCAAGTGATGGGTGCCGAGCTTCGATAGCGGCACGTGGCCGACGAACCGGGCGAGGTTTTCGAGGTTAATCGAATAGCCGCTAATCGTTGCCGGGGATAGCTCGGCCCGGTCGGTGATATGGGCGACCCACTTGCGGAAGAATGTCGCCACGTCTTGCCCCTCGGGATTGGATACGCCCCGGCGCTCGACCTCGGTCTCCATCCGGTTCGCGTAAGCCTTGGCATCGCTGGCCTTGCCGAAACTCTTGGAATGTTGCGAGCGGTCGCCGTTTGCGGCCGTCGTGTGCCAGATGGCTCTATGGAACGTGGCGCCGTTGGCGCGTTGGGATTTGCGAACGTAAGCCATTATGCGGCCCTCATCTTGCGGTGCGCCGCGCTCTTGCAAGCGGCCGAGCAATAAATGGCGCGGGTCGTCTCAAGGGCGAACCAATGGCCGCACTCGTCGCAGCGCCTCGTCGGCGTTCGCTCAAAAATCATCTGGACCGCGCTCATCTGCATGAAGGTGGCGAGACTTGGGGCACGCGGGCAGATGCCGACTCCGCGCACGACCTCGTTGGTGACGTCGAAATGCAACGTGCCCTCGCCGGGGAAGCCAAGTACGCTTGCATGGTCGACAAGCGCCTTATCGGTGGTGACATGTGAGACACCGTTGGCATCCGGCGCGACATAGGCAAGCGCGGCCACCTTCAATGTGTCCTGTACCTCTTGCCAGTCCTTGAGCGCGCTTCGCTCGGGGAGCTTGCTGTTTACGTCGCCATATCTGGCGATAAACCCCTTGATGATATCGGCCTTGCTCAAGTCCGCCTCGGCGAAGGTGCGCCAGAACCCTTGAGGCCGGCGCGCTTCCCATGCTTGCCCGGTGCCCGTCGTCATGAGGGTCCGGTCAACATCAATCCGGGCCGATTTGAACCGATGCCCGCGAAATAACAGAAGTTGTTTTGCCACGGATTTTCCTTTCTTTCCCTAACGGTTCCTGTTGTACCTTATGACCGAATTTACCGCAATATTCCGTGTTGCATGATTTATGTAACCGTGTTTCCCTTTGTTATCGGTAACACACGAGAAAGGGAGAAAAAGGCCGATGAGCATTCCAGCAATTCAGGAAAAGGGCAGGTTTCGCGGTTCCGGCGCCGGTTACACCATTACGGCAGCGGCAAAGACCATCCCAATGCCGCGCAAGCGCCTGCAACGCGCCGTCGATAACGGCGAGGTGCCGACCATCCGGTTTGGTGGGCTCGTCCTCATCACCGGGAAGACGATTGAAGATATCCGCGCGAGCTTCGGTATCGAAGCGGCCTAGACCCAACGCAGAGAAGGCCGCCAGCTTGCGCGGGCGACCCCCATCAAATGAAGCATTTCGGAGCGCTTCAAACGTAGGGGCCGCATCCTTCCGCGTCAACTGGTTGCCTTTCAACACGAAAGGAAACCAAGTCATGAATATTCAGCTTCCATTGCCAGTCGGAACACCCGCGCCGGAAATCTCGACCGACGAGGTGCGCAAGGTGCTGCTGGAACTGGCGCGACTCCATCGCCAGAAAGCGCGGCACTACGCCGCCGCCGCGAAGGATATGGCGCAAGCAATCCAGGTTGATGTTTGACACCACGACCGGCGCTTGAGGGGGGCGGCGCCGGTTTCCCTTCACCTTTTCGGGGAGACCCCCAAGATGAGCAGACCGATAGGATTCATTGAAAGCTGGCAACCGCACGCCAAGACTCGCGAATTGCTTTCGCAAGTCGCCCATATCATCGCCGAGTATCAGCAATTCGGGCCGATGACGTGCCGGCAGGTGTTTTATCGCCTCGTCGGGACTTTCGACTATAGCAAGACCGAAAACGCCTATTCCTCGCTTTGCGAGGTTCTACAGCGCGCCCGCCGCGCCCGCCTGATTTCCTTTGATGCAATTCGCGACGACGGCACCGTTTCGAAGGGCGGCGGCGGTTACAGTTCGTTTCACCAACTGTTGCAAGCCTTCGAGTCGAACGTCCGCTATTTCCGCCTTCGTCCCGATATCGGCCAGCCATCCCGGCTCATCGTCCAATGCGAGGCCGCCGGCATGACCGAAATGCTGGCGCGGATGGCTTCCCCCTATGGCGCGACCGTGCGCTCGGCCGGCGGGTTCGATAGCGTCACGGCAAAGCATGAACTGGCGCGCTCCATCGCCTTTGAGAGCCGGCCGACCGTCATCCTGCATCTCGGCGATTTTGACCCATCCGGCGAACATATCTTTCAGAATCTTGAGGCCGACGTTTCCGCCTTCATCGAGGGCATGGGCGAAGATACCGACAAGGCGATATTTCGGCGGGTCGCGGTGACGCCCGAGCAAATCCGCGGCTTGGGCCTACCCACGGCCCCGGCCAAGAGTACCGACCGGCGAAGCTTTGCCGGCTTGGATGGCGACGGGACAAGCACGGTCCAGTGTGAGGCGATTTCGCCGCCCGACCTGCAAGATATCGTCTTGGCGGCAATTGCCGAATGGTGGGACGAGGACGCCGCCCAAGCGCTGAAAGAGCGAGAGGCCGACGAGCGGCAAGAGCTTCAAACGTGGTGGGCCAATCGCCCCGGATTTGACGGGGGCGACGAATGAGCGCCGATTACGAGACCTTCAAGCGCTTGCTCGATGGCAAGCCCGAGGCCAACGTGACTTGCGAATTTTGCGCCAGCCGTTGCGAGACGAAACGCGGCGCGGCGCGCAAGGTGTTGCGCCTGTGGCCCCATTCAAAGCGACCCGAGGCCGTCAACTATCTTTGCATCCGGTGCGGCGAGCGCGGCACTTTCAGCGCGCCGACCGCGCAGGAAAAGACGGAACAGAGCGCGGAAGAAAAGGCCGAGGTAGACCGGCGATTCGCCGAGAAGCGCCGCAAGGAAGAGAAAGCCAAGGCCCGACGCTTGGCGCTCGCCCGCCGTCTATGGCGTGAGGCCGTCGACCCGGTTGGCACCTGGGCGGAAGAATACTTGAACGGGCGCGGCATACAGTTGCCGGTCAACGGTTACATTCGCCGCCTCGCGTTCGGCTTTCACCCGGAATGCCCGTTCCCCGATTGCAAGCCACGGCCGGCGTTGCTCGTCGCCTTCACTCGCATCATGCGAAATCCGGCGCTCGATGTTTTCGAGGATGACGAGGTGGTCGCAATCCACCGCATCACCGGGCGCGGCCACGACAACAAGGCGATGCTCGGGGCGGTCGGCGGCGCGGCCATGATGATTTCCCCGAGGGAACAGGTCGGCGGCGTCCTGCATATCGCCGAGGGCGTCGAAACCGCGCTTGCCATCTATGGCGAGGGCAAGCCGGTGACGAGCTTCCGAGAGGAAGACGACGGCAACCCCTTGGCCGTATGGCAACGCCCCATTTGGGCGCTCGGCTCGGCCGGGGCCATCGAGGCATTCCCCGTCATTCCCCGAGTCCGCAAGCTCGTCATCTGGGCCGACCACGACAAGAGCCGCACCGGTATCGAAGCGGCCCGCCGATGCGCCGAGCGCTGGAAGGATGCGGGCCGCTCCGTCGAGATTCTCATGCCGACCAGAGAGGGCGCCGACTATGCGCAATAAGCCACCATCCGAACCCGACGCAACAGAGCAATATGGCGACAATATCCGCGAGCTTTACAGGCCCAAGCCGAAACCCGAGCGACCGGCGCCCAAGATACGTTTCAAGCTCACTCGCTTCAAAGACCTGAAACCCAACGGCCGGCGGCGATACCTCGTCAAGGGGCTGATACCGTTTCCGGGCTTCACCGTGGCCTATGGGCCGGCGAAATGCGGGAAATCGTTCTGGATTGTCGACCTCGCAATGCATGTCGCTCTTGGTTGGAAATATCGAGGCCGGCGGGTGAAGCAAGGGGCCGTCGTCTATTGCGCTTTCGAGGGTGCGACCGGCGTCAGTGACCGGGCCGAGGCGTTCCGCAAGGAATTTCTGGAAGCGGGCGCGGACCCGCCATTCTATGCCATCACGGTTCCGGCAATCCTCGCCGCCGACCGCAAGCAACTGATAGCCGAGATACGGGCGCAACTCGGGCAGGTGGTGCCGGTGCTAATCGTGCTGGATACGCTCAACCGTTCAATCGGCGGCTCGGAAAGCTCCGATGAGGACATGGGCGCTTTCATCAAGTCGGGTGACGCAATCATTGCGGAATTCAATTGCTCGCTCGTCATCGTCCACCATACCGGCCTCGATACGTCACGCCCTCGGGGCCATACCTCGCTCGTCGCCGCCGCCGATTGCGTGCTTTCGTTCAAGCGGGACAATGAGGGCAATATCATTGTCACCGTCGAATTCATGAAGGATGGGCCAACCGGTGCGAAAGTGGCCTTCAAGCTTCGTGTGGTGGACCTCTACACCGACGAGGACGGCGACCCGGTGACGTCATGCGTTGTCGAGCCCGTGGACGATGCACCGGGCCTTTCCGAACAGCTTAAGGCCAAGTTGCCAGACTCGGCCGTCGCGGCTCATCGGGCGCTTATCGAGGTATTGCTTGAACGCGGAAAGGTGCCCGAGCGGTCGCGCTATATCCCTGACAATACGCAGGCCGTGATGATGGATGAGTGGCGAGAGCATGCGCTTAAGCGCGGCGTCTCGGCTTCCGATAATCCGAAATCAACGGCCAGAGCCTTCACCCGTTCCGTGGAACGGTTGGCGAAAGAGGGATGGATAGGACAGTGGAAAGACCTTGTGTGGACAGCGCGACAGGACACGGTGCGTTAGCTGGCGACAACGGCGACAAAGCGACACCCTTTAAAGGGGTGTGTCGCCTTTGTCGCTTGTCACCCTCTACCGCCGACCACCGCCAACCATCCCGACGACAGAGCGACAAACAGTGACAATTGTCGCTCTGTCACCTTGTCGCCTCGTCGCAGTGCCTTCGGAAATAGTTCGTTGTGTATAAAGCTCCGAAACCCCGAAATGGGACTCCCTCGTCTGCGGGCAGTGCGGTTAGCCTCTCGCCCTATGATAGAAGACCTCTCAGGAATCGCCGAGAAGATGGAAAGCCTACTGCCGTTGTTCATCAACGGCGGCAATATTTCCGGCTTGGTTCTTGCAACTCCACATGCTGCGGCGTTCAAAGGGCTCGCTCTTGAGGCTAAATCAATCCTAGATGACGAACTCGGCATCGCTAACGACTATTCGAGGAATCTCGCCCATACTGCCGGCATTGGCATAAGCGGAATGTTCTATGATGGCGGCCCCTCGTACGCGTCGGTTGAGGAATCGGGTCAGATTGTCCGAGCCGGCGCGCGAGCGGTAGGACGCAAGAGAGCAAAGGCACCACTGTCGCAACCAGCGTCCCCCAAGCCTTACGTTGATCAATCACGCATCAGTGCGCTTCAGGGCCTCAGCAACGGGCCGTGGGACTTCGTACGCCTCGTGGAACTGTGCCGCGAATTGAATGTGGCTGCTGCAAACCGCTGTCACCTTTCAACCGCTATGCTTCTTCGTGCGATAATGGACCATGTTCCGCCTGTCCTTGGATTCGGGACTTTCGCCGAAGTCGCAACCAATTACGGCACTCCAAAGACAGAAAGGTCGTTCAAAGCGTCAATGCAGCGTCTTGAGACCTCATTGCGCAACATTGCCAACGTTCACCTTCATTCACCGATTAGGTCGAGAGTGGACTTGCCAACTGCAATTCAGGTGGATTTTGCGTCAGACCTCGACGTGCTTCTCGGTGAAGTCATCCGCGTTAGTCGCGCCGAAAGCGATTGATGACGGTCCCCTCGGGCGGGGGGGCGGGTCGCGTTCGCCAGAGAGCCCAATGGGCGTCCGCGCCGTGGAGTGCAACGTGAGAAATTGTTGGTTTTTCGGGCTTTATATCCGAAAATAATAACGCTGAAACGAGGGCATCCCGTGGCCAAAGCCGTCAAACTCGCTGTTCACAAGCCGCCAACGGGGCTCGACCCCAAATATCATGCGGAATTCCGTCACATCATGGAGCAACTGGCCGAATTGGCGGCCTCGGCCGACGTGGAATCGGTTGCCCGGTTGGCCCGGTGCCGGGTCGATGAGAAGGAAACGAGCGCCATCATTGATGCGGCCGGCAGGATGGTGACAGGGCAAAAGGGCAACCCGGTGAAACACCCGTTGACCGGCGCACTGGATGCCTTGCGGGCGAGGGCGACCCGACTTGAGGGCGAACTTGGCGTAACAGCCGCCGCTCGTCGCAGAATAACCGGTCGCCGGCCCAAGACGGCCGAGGACAAAGAGACATGGGAAGGGCTCGCCACGGAAGGCTTGCTGCAATCCTTCGCCGACCCGTCATGGGCACCGAGCGCCGAGCTTGAGGCGAGAATGGCCGCGCTCTGGCCGACGTCCGCAACGGCAAAGCTGCATGCGGAGAAATCCGGCAAGCCGCGATAATCAGTGCCGCGTTTTGTTGTCCTCATTGAACCGGGATGCAAGGGCAAAAGCAATAGCCTCACCCTCGGGCGTGCCCCAATACCGACGCGGCACTTCGAGCGCTTCGAATAGGATTTGCCGCCATTCGGGCATCGGCTTTGGAAACAGGATGACCTCGCCCATATCCTCATCCTTTCGACGGTGCCGGCCGTGGGCCGGGTCTACAGCGCGACCGGCGCTTTTTCCGCATGTCGCATCGTCCGCGCATCTAGCGCGTCTACAGCCAAATATGGCGTTGCATTTTTGGCAACGAATTCATCGCTTTGATGACCTGCCTTCACCTGATACATTGATTGCAGTCGTGTAACAGGGCATTCCGGCCGCCCAATCGAACAATGTTCGCCCCGCGCCGGAATCCATCGAGCCGGGGTTTTTCATGTCGCACTCTCTCGAAAGTATCGGCCGCGAATTGCAGGACTTGCGCGGTCTGTTGGTGAAACTTGAGCGCGGCGGCAAGCGCAAGCCCACGGGCACAAGGTTCATTGCGCAAGCGGCGGCGGCCATTTTCCATCACCTCAAGGACATGGACGCGGTCGAGCGCTGGCAGCAAAAGGCGGCGACGTCGCCCGCGATGACGTCGGTCACCGGCTGGGCCGCCGAACTGGCGCAGAGCGTCACGGCCGATTACGTGCTTTCGCTCGGCGGCGGCGTCTATGCCGCGCCGTCCCTGTTTCAAGCGGCGCACGGCTATTCGATGAGCGCTAGCGTCAAGGCGGTGATTGCCGGGTCTGCCTCGGCCTCTTTCGTCGGCGAGGGCCAGCCCATCGGCTTGACGAAAGCGGCGTTTTCCTCGGCCTCGTTCCAGGCGCATTCGATAAAGGCGATTGCCAGCTTCACCGAGGAAATGAGCGAGCGCACCGCGCCGCAGGTTGAAACCTTGCTTCGGACCATCCTCAACAAGGCGGTAGGCTCTTGCCTCGATAGCGTGCTTTTTGACGCCAGCCCCTCATCCGCTATCCGGCCCGCCGGATTGTTGAATGGCATCACCGCGACGACGGGCGGGGCAACTTTTCAAGCCGATATCGCCGCCTTGATGGCCGTCGTCAAACCCGCGAACCCTGTTTTCATCACCGGCCCCGGACGGCGGGCGGCATTGGCGGCGGGCGGCGACCTTCTCGGCTTCTCCGATTACAGCGTGCTTTCCAGCGAGGCCGTACCGGATACGCGCCTTATCCTCGTTGACGCCGACGATTTGAGCGTGGCGTTCGGCGGCGAGGTTAAATTCTCGGTGAGCCGTTCGGCGGTTTTGGTCGAGCAGGACCAAGCCGGCGTCGTACCGTTTTCCGATGGTGCCGGAACCATCGGCGCCCCCGCGAGGTCGCTTTGGCAAACCGACTCGGCCGCGCTCCGGGCCGTCCTGCCGACGTCGTGGGTGGCCGCCCCCGGTGCCGTCGCCTATACCGACGAGGCTTGAACCATGGAAGAGGCCGGAAGCTACAAGAGCCCGTGCGAAGATGGCGTTTACCGCACTTTTGATGAGCGAATGGCGTGGAAGGCCGAGCAAAAGCGCGCCGAGGAAGAACGCAAGGCGGCGTTGAACATCTCTTGGAAAGACTGGCTCGACCGGAAGCTCGACGGCCTTATCAAGGGCGTGGGCCGCCTCATCGGCGAGCATGTGAAGGCGATGCGGGCCACCATCACCGACGCGCTCGCATTGGAGCGCGCCCGCATCGACAAGGCGCTTGAAAAGCTCGATGCCGAATTCAAGCGCAACGACCGCATTCTTGAGCAGCGCTTGGCAGATGCGGAATACCGCATGGAACGGATGGCCGAGACGAAACTGCGCAAGCTTGAAGCCGAAATCGCCAAGCTCAAGGCCGAGAGGGCAAGCCGATGATGCATGAGCGTCTGCCCAAACCGGAAAAGCCAAAGGCGCGGTTCCTTGCCCTCGTCGTTTGTGTCGATGGTACGAGCTACCGGGTAAGCGACCACGGCAGCCGCCTCGACGGTGAGACGCTGGACCCCGGCCAGACGCTTGTTGAGGTTCTGGCAATCGTCGCCGACCGGATAAGGAAGGAAAAGCCATGAGCAACGTTGTCATTGTACGGCGCGACGGTGCCGAGCTTGTCGAACATGAGATGCAGAATGCACCCGCCGAACAGTTGACCGGGTCGCTCGGCGAACTCGTCGCCATCGCGAAAAACATGGACGCCGACGACATTGCGCTTGATGTTGATGCGGGGGCCGGAAAGCTCCATTTCCGCGCCTATCGCAGGGCAAAATCCATTCCGCCGGCAAGCTCGCCCTAAGTGCGGATGCGCCGGGGCGGCGATGTGAGGTCGTCGCCCCGGCTTCAAATATCGCATGAGCCGGCCTAAGCGATGGCCGGGACCATGCGAATGAGGCCGGGACGGAGGCCAGTGACAATAAGTGCGGTACGTCCCGGCCCGCTTCATCGCCTCGGACGCGGTCGGTCCTTTGGCAATCGCTTGGCATCGGCCGCCCCGAGCGGCTTTGGCCCCTTGGGCGACGTGGCCCCGATGGTTTCCGGTTCCCGTGGCGGTTTCTTGGGTTTTGGTCGGGAACGCCAAAGGTCGAGAGGACTTTTCATCGCCCGAACCTCGGCGGCGTTCGCGGGTGATGCACCTGGGCGACGACCGAGGGCGGCAACACTCCCCGGAACAGGCTTTGCAGCCGCTCCAATTCGTCAAGCGTGAGCTTGTCGGTTGCCCCGTTGATTGTCTGGTCGAGCGCTCGGCGGGAAATTCCGGCAAGGCGGTGAATTTCCTGTTTGGTGATGCCGGCCGCTATCAGCCGCCTTGTGAGCGCTACCGGGTTCATTGGCGGCTCACCCTTGCCTTGAGGGTGGCGGCATAGCGCGGGTCCACCGTGCGTTTGTCCTTGGGCAGGTTCGCGACCTTGATGGCGTCGGCGTTCGTCTCTTGCGCCCATGGGTGCCACGGGTCGAGGCTCACGCCGTCCTCGTCGCATGCGCCGGCAAGCGAGCCCTTTTCATAGGCGGTCGTGATGCGGTTATGGCAGGGCTGGCAAAGCGCTTGCAGGTTGGAACGGTCATAGCGCCGATGCGGGGCCACCTTAACCGGCACGATATGGTCGGCGTGAGCCGAGGGCTCGCCGCATCGGACGCAATGGCGGTTGGCGCGAAGGAACGACCGGGAAAGCTTCTCCCATCGCTTATCATAGAGCCGGCGGTCAACGGGCATCGGTTCGCCTCGCTCGATAAGCCCGCTCAATGGCAAAGCCGGTTTGATAGGACGGCCGGTGCGTGATGCCCTCGGCAATGCGCCATATCGAGGCATGGGAAATCCCCGCCTCGGCGGCTATCTGGCGATAGGAAAGGCCATCGTCGCGAAGGGCGGCAATCATCGATTCGAATTGTTCGGCGGGGTCGGGCACTTTGCGCATCGTGGTAACAAATTACCACAAGGGCGCGGGGCCGGGAAATTGGCGGATGGGGTGGGATTCGAACCCACGGTACGGTTCCCCGCACGACGGTTTTCAAGACCGTTGCCTTAAACCACTCGGCCACCCATCCGACCGATGCCGCAAGCTTTGCAGCCCTGCGGCACTTTTGCGGCACTTTTGCCGCTATTTTTTCCCTAACCGATTGAGAGGAAAGGGGCATTTCCGACAGTGGCACACGTTTTCAAGACCAGAGCCTTAAACCACTCGGCCACCTGTCCTTGCCTGAAGCAACGCTCGACTGCGTGCCGGGCACGGCGTTATTGCGCGAAGCCTTGGCGCTTTGCAAGAATTAACATGCGTCGCCGCAAGATTTTCTCGACCGCTTCGAAGAGCACGCGTCGGGCTGGATTGCGTTAACTAGCCATAAACCATAACTCGCGAAATGCGGCGCCGGCCTGTGGATGAGTTCGCATTTTCGCCTTGATGATGTCATGAATACACACCTGTTCCGTTTCGGGACGCCGAGATTTCCGCTGGGGGTAAGCGGAAGGTTTCGAGTACGGCTTTATCGATCGATGTTGTGGGACAGATGAAATCCAGTAAAAATGCGGCATATCTGGTCAAGGGACTGCGCCTTGCGGCGATACCTGCGCTCTGCGTAGCGCTTGCCGCCTGCGGCTCCACGTCGAACGTCAAGAAAACTGCGCGGAGCAAGGAGTACTTTCCTGAATCCGTCTATGGCGTAAAGGCCAGCCCGCGCGTTGCCACCGGCAACAACATCCCGAAGGGCGGCGGACGCTTTCAGGTCGGCAAGGCCTATCAGGTCAAGGGCAAGTGGTATCAGCCGAAGGAAGACTTCGGCTACAACAAGACGGGTACGGCTTCCTGGTACGGCTCGGCCTTTCACGGGCGCCTGACTGCCAACGGCGAGGTCTACGACAAGGCGCATCTCTCGGCCGCGCACCCGACGTTCCCGCTGCCGAGCTATGCGCGCGTCACCAACATGGAAAACGGTACGTCGGTCATCGTTCGCGTCAACGACCGCGGGCCTTATGAATTTGGCCGCATCATCGACGTTTCCTCGAAGACGGCAGACATGCTCGACATCAAGCGCAAGGGCAGCGCGCAGGTGCGGGTGCAATATGTCGGTCGTGCGCCGCTCGAAGGCAACGACATGCCCTACCTGATGGCATCCTATGTCGAGAAGGGGCAGCGTGGCCCGAGCGTGATGCCGGAAGGCCAGATCGCGACCGGCGTGATGGTCGCTTCGAACGAGCCGTTCCGCAATCAGAGCCTCGGCACGATCACAGTCCCGGCAAAGGCTTCGCTCGATGTCAGCGAGCCGGTGACGGCACTTGCCGCTCCCGTGCCGCAGTTCGCCCAGCCACAGTCGTTCAACGAGTTCGTCATGCTGCCGGAAATCGGCCCGATCCCGCGCGAGCGTCCTGAATACATCCCGATGCCCAACGGCAACATGGCTTTTGCGGCCGCCTATTACGAAGTTCGCGTCAGCGATGCCGAATCGCCGTTTGAAGCGATCATGGTCGACAAGAAGCAACTGACGCCGCAGGTGATCGTCGATTACGCCAAGCGCCAGAAAGCAAGCGGTTCTGTCCGATAAGCACAGACGGCGTTGTGCCAAAATGACCGCGCTGCTATGCCCGAGGGGAACCCGGAGTTTCCCATGCGCATGAAGATGTTTTCGGCGGTGTTTTTCAGCGTTTCGCTGCTTGCCGGCGCCGCACTCGCGCAGGCACCGGCGCCTGCCTTCGATACCAAGGCAAAGCAGATCCTGCTTGTCGATGCCGAAACCGGCACCGTGCTTTTTTCACGCGCCGAAAACCAGCCGATACCGCCCGCGTCGCTTGCCAAGCTGATGACGATGGAAGTCGTGGCCGAGGCGATCGGCAAGGGCGAGCTTTCGGCCGAAACCACCTTCGAAGTGTCCGAGCATGCCTGGCGTACCGGTGGCGCACCCGCCGGCACCTCGACGATGTTTGCCGCGTTGAAATCCCGCATGCGCGTCGCCGACCTGTTGCAGGGCGTTGCAGTGCAGCTTGCCAATGACGCCTGTATCATCCTTGCCGAAGGCATGACCGGCAACGAGGGCGCCTTTGCCGAACTGATGACGGCGCGCGCTCGCGAGCTTGGCATGCCGGTCGCAACGTTCCGCAACGCGACCGGACTTCCCGATCCGGGCAACCAGATCACGATGAGCGAACTGGTGACGCTCATCCGGCATCTCCACGAGGCGCACCCGGATCTCTACCGGCTCTATTCGCAGCCGGAGTTCGAATGGAACAAGATCCTGCAGCGCAACAAAAACCCGCTGATCTCGGCCAATATCGGCGTTGATGGTCTGGCGACTGGTTTTGCCGAAGGTTTCGGCTTTTCGCTCGCCGCTTCCCTCCAGCGCGGCGACCGCCGGGTCTATCTCGCCATGGGCGGCCTCGAGACCGACAAAGAGCGCATCGAAGAGAGCCGCAAGGTGCTTGATTGGGCGATGTCTGCGTTCGAAAAGAAGCGGATCTTTGCCGACGGGGAAGCGATCGGCGAGGCGGCCGTCTATGGCGGCGATGCCTCCCATGTCGCGCTGGTTGCCGGCGGCCCGGTCGACGTGCTGCTGCCGGTCGATAATCCGGACCGGTTGACGGCGCGTATCGTCTACAAGTGGCCCTTGCGGGCGCCGGTGACGGCGGGAACGGAGGTCGGCGTCGTCAAATTGTGGAACGGCGAGAAGCTGCTGCGTGAAGTGCCGGTCAAGACCGCGAGCGCCGTCGGGCAGGGCACGCTCACCAGCCGTGCCCTCGATGCGCTGCAGGAACTGCTGTTCTTCTGGATTTAGCGACAGCAAGCCAAGGCGGGGGAGGTTCTCGCCAATTCATCGCCACCTGACGGTTTCACAGCGCCGGCCAATCGGCTAAACAGAGCCGAAGCGGGATGAGGATGGTTTGCGCAGTTTTCCGCTCCATCCCGCTCCAACCTATTAGAACCGGTCACGCGGTCGATTCGACCAGATTTCATCGTGACCGGGGTCGCATGCCGATATGGGAACGCATGGTGTCGCTGAAAAAAGGTCTGTTCGTAACATTCGAAGGCGGGGAAGGCGCCGGCAAGTCGACGCAGCTCCGTCTTCTCGCCGAATCGCTGCGCGCGCGCGGCTACGAAGTACTGACGACACGGGAGCCCGGCGGTTCAGCCGGCGCTGAAGCGGTGCGCCACGTGCTGCTTTCCGGCGCCGCAGAGGCTTTCGGGGTGCGGATGGAGGCGATCCTCTTTGCCGCCGCCCGCAGCGATCATGTCGAAGAGGTCATTCGGCCGGCGCTCGATCAGGGCACCATCGTGCTCTGCGACCGCTTCATGGATTCCTCGCGCGTCTATCAGGGCATTACCGGAAACCTGGAGCAGAGCTTCGTCGAGAGCCTCGAGCGTGTGGCGATCAACGGCGTGGTGCCCGATCGGACCGTGATCTTCGATCTGCCGGCCAGTGTCGGCCTTGAGCGGGCGCAACGCCGCGCCGGCGATGACAATCCCGATCGTTTTGAGAAGGAACAACTGGAGACGCACGAGAAACGGCGGGATGCCTTTCTCGATATCGCCAGGCGCGATTCCGAGCGATGCCGCGTCGTGGATGCGACACAGCCTGTCGAGGCCATAGCCGCCGAGGTACTTTCGCTCGTCGAGACCCTCCTGCCGCATGGCGATGGCACCGATACGTCGGCCGAGGAAGTGGTGTCATGAGCGAACGAGCCGGCGTCCTGGATGGCGCCATCGCGCCCGCCGAGAACAATCGGCTCTTCGGCCACGAGCAAGCCGAAGCATTCCTCGCGCAGAGCTATCGTTCTGGCAAGGGACACCACGCGATCCTGATCGAAGGGCCGGAGGGGATCGGCAAGGCGACGCTTGCCTTCCGCCTTGCGCATCACATCCTGAAACATCCCGAGCCCGCGGAAGCGCCTGAAGCGATTTCCGATCCCGATCCGGCTTCCGCCATCGGGCGCCAGCTTGCCTCGGGCGCCTCGCACAATCTGTTGCACCTGACGCGCCCGATCGATGAGAAAACGGGCCGGGCGAAGGGCGCGATCACGGTCGACGAGGTCAGGCGGGCCGGCAAATTCTTCAGCCAGACGTCCGGTACCGGTAATTGGCGCATCGTCATTATCGACCCGGCTGATGATCTCAACCGCAATGCGGCCAATGCCATCCTGAAGATCCTCGAGGAGCCGCCGCGCCGCTCGCTCTTCCTGGTGCTGACGCATGCGCCCGGAAAGCTGCTGCCAACGATCCGCTCGCGCTGCCTGCCGTTGCGGCTGAGGCCGCTTGACGTGGCACCGCTAAGCCAGGCTCTGGCGCATCTCGGTTTCGATCTCGAGGGCGAGAATGCCGAGCGCATCATTGCGGCCGCCAATGGCAGCGTCGCCGAAGCGCTGAAGCTCATCAATTATGGCGGACTGGAGATCGCCGCGACATTCGAAGGGATCCTCGCAGGGCAGGGGCCGGCGGTGCGCAAGGACATGCACAAGCTGGCCGACGTGCTGTCGGGCAAGGACAGCGAAACGATCTTCGAATTTTTCCAGGCGCTCGCGAGCGACCGCATCATGCGCGATGCGCGGGAGGCTGCGATTGCGGGAGACATCATGCGCGCCGAGCGCTTCGCGCGGCTTTCTGCCTCCGTGACCGAGCGCTTGACGGTCAGTGACGCCTACAATCTCGATCGCAAGCAGACCATCCTGTCGCTGCTCGACGACATGAAGGCGGCGCTATAGCACCGCCTGGAAGCGCCACTTGCGCTCGATCGCGGCGCTGAGGTCGAGCTTGTGGTGGTGGGCAAACAGCAGCACATGCCCGAGCAGATCGGCGGTCTCGTCGGCCATCAGCGCCGTGAGTTCGTCCGTCGATACGCCGTGGCGCCGGCCGCGCCCACTGAGCTTGTTCCAGACCTGCGTCAGCTCCCCCAATTCCTCCTGCATCTTCAGGATGAACCAATCGGGATCACGTTCGATGCCGTGCGCGCCGGCATAGCCGGCGGATGCAGTTTCAAATTGGCTGCCAAGTCGTTCCAGCATGATTTGTCCTTCAGCTTGTTTCTGTTTTGTTCTAGTTGGCGCGTGCTGAGCGCGCAAGGCTGGGAGCAGCGACGACGACCGCGGGGCCCGGGCTTTTCACGGATCGCATGTTTCTTCCTTGCGGCGTATGCGCTAAGAGCGTGCGTAGCTTAATCCGAGATAGATCGAATCCGCCTATGAGAGACACGTCCCCCTTTTACATCACCACCGCGATCTCCTATCCGAACGGCAAGCCGCACATCGGCCACGCCTACGAATTGATCGCGACGGATGCCATGGCGCGCTACCAGCGCCTCGACGGACGTGACGTGTTTTTCCTGACCGGAACGGACGAGCACGGCCAGAAGATGCAGCAGACCGCGCGCAAGGAAGGCGTGACGCCGCAGGATCTCGCCGACCGCAACTCGGCGGAATTCCAGAAAATGGCCGTGGTTCTGAACGCCTCCAACGACGACTTCATCCGGACGACCGAGCAGCGCCATCACCAGGCTTCGCAAGACATCTGGACCCGCATGGGCGAGGCGGGCGACCTCTACAAGGACTCCTATGCCGGCTGGTATTCGGTGCGCGATGAAGCCTACTACCAGGAGAACGAGACGGAGCTGCGCGATGACGGCGTGCGCTACGGGCCGCAGGGAACGCCGGTCGAGTGGGTCGAGGAGCAGAGCTACTTCTTCAAGTTGTCCGAATACCAGGACAAGCTGCTGAAGCACTACGAGGAAAACCCTGACTTCATCGGCCCGGCGGAACGCCGCAACGAAGTGATCTCCTTCGTGAAGTCCGGCCTCAAGGACCTCTCGGTTTCTCGCACCACCTTTGACTGGGGCATCAAGGTCCCGAACGACCCGTCGCATGTCATGTATGTCTGGGTCGACGCGCTGACGAACTACATCACCGCCACCGGTTATCTCGACGATCCAAAGGGTCCCCGTGCCAAATTCTGGCCGGCGAACATCCATGTGATCGGCAAGGACATCATCCGCTTCCACGCCGTCTACTGGCCGGCGTTCCTGATGTCGGCCGGCCTGCCGCTGCCGAAGCGCGTCTTCGCTCATGGCTTCCTGCTCAACAAGGGCGAGAAGATGTCTAAGTCGCTTGGCAACGTCGTCGACCCGTTCAATCTCGTCGAGCATTTCGGCCTCGACCAGATCCGCTACTTCTTCCTGCGCGAAGTCTCCTTCGGCCAGGATGGCAGCTACAGCGAGGAGGGGATCGCAACCCGTATCAACTCCGACCTCGCCAACGGCATCGGCAACCTGGCGAGCCGCTCGCTGTCGATGATCGTTAAGAACTGCGACGGCCAGGTTCCGGTCTGCGGTCCGCTGACCGACGAGGACAAGGCGATGCTGGCCGCCGCTGACGCGCTGCATGAAATCACCCGCGATGAGATGGGCAAGCAGATGATCCACCGGGCGCTGGCGGCAATCATTGCCGTCGTTTCCGAGACGGATCGCTATTTCGCCGGCCAGGAGCCCTGGGCGCTGAAAAAGACCGATCCGGCCCGCATGGGCACCGTGCTTTACGTCACGGCGGAAGTCGTGCGCCAGATCGCCATCCTGCTGCAGCCCTTCATGCCGGAATCTTCAGCAAAGCTGCTCGACCTAGTGGCAGCACCTGCCGACAAGCGCGACTTCGCAGCTCTCGGCGAGGCGGGGCGTCTGGTCTCGGGCACACCGCTCGAAGCGCCGAGGCCGGTGTTCCCGCGCTATGTGGCACCGGAAGCGCAGTAGGGCATTTGAGCATGCTGATCGATACCCACTGCCATCTGGACTTCCCCGATTTCGAAGCGGAGCGTGACGCCATCGTCGCGCGGGCGCACGAGGCGGGTGTCGAGCAGATGATCACGATCTCGACCCGTGTGAAGCGGTTCGAGACGATCCTCGCGATTGCTGAAGCCTATCCGAACGTCTTCTGTTCCGTTGGCACCCATCCGCACAATGCGGACGAGGAACTGGACATCACGACGGAGGATCTCGTTCGGCTTTCGGCGCATCCAAAGGTGGTGGCGATCGGCGAGGCGGGTCTCGATTACTTCTATGATAACGCGCCGCGTGACGCGCAAATAGAGGGCCTGCGCCGTCATATCGCCGCTGCACGCGAGACGGGACTGCCGCTCGTCATTCACAGCCGCTCGGCCGACGAGGACATGGCAGCGATCCTGACCGAGGAAACCGGGAAGGGGGCCTTCCCTTTCCTTCTGCATTGTTTCTCGTCTGGTCCTGACCTCGCCCGGGTCGGCGTGGAGCTCGGCGGCTACGTCTCGTTTTCGGGCATCCTGACCTTCCCGAAATCCGAAGAGCTGCGCGAAATCGCCAAGACCGTGCCGCATGACCGGATGATCGTCGAGACCGACGCGCCTTATCTCGCGCCGAAGCCGTTCCGTGGCAAGCGCAACGAGCCGGCTTACGGTGCCCATACGGCCGCCGTGCTTGCCGAAACGATCGGCGTAAGCGCGGAGGAAATCGCAACGATCACCACGGCAAATGCCTTCCGCATCTTCTCCAAGATGCCGAGGCTCTGACGTGGCGTTCCGGCGCACCTTCACCATTCTTGGCTGCGGGTCGTCGCCTGGCGTTCCGCGGATCACCGGTGACTGGGGCGCCTGCAATCCTGAAAACCCGAAGAACCGGCGCATGCGCGCGGCTTTGCTTGTCGAGCAAATCGCGCCCGATGGCGGCAAGACGACCGTCGTCATCGACACCGGGCCGGATTTTCGTGCGCAGATGGTCGCAACGAACGTGCGCCATATTGATGCGGTGCTCTATACCCATTCGCATGCCGACCATCTGCATGGCATCGACGATCTGCGGGGTTACGTCATCGAAAACCGCAGGCGGGTGCCGATCTGGGCCGATGCCTATACGATGGGCCGCATTCGCGAAGGGTTTGGCTATTGCCTGGAGTCACCGCCCGGCAGCGGCTATCCGCCGATCGTCGAGCCGCGGATTATTCCCGACGATCTGTCGCCCGTGGTGATATCGGGCGCCGGCGGGCCGATCGCGTTCCGGCCGCTGATGCAGTTTCACGGCAACATCCATTCTCTCGGGTTCCGCGTCGGCGATTTCGCCTATTGCAGCGACGTCAGCGATTTTCCGGCGGAGACCGTCGCCAAGCTCGGCGGCCTCGATCTGCTCGTGATCGACACGCTGCAGTACAAGTTCCACCCGAGCCATCTGTCGCTGGTACAATCGCTCGGCTGGATCACCAGGCTGCAGCCGAAGCGGGCGGTGCTCACGCACATGCACGTGCCGCTGGACTACGACATGGTCCAGAGCGAAACGCCCGAGCATATCGAGCCGGCCTATGACATGATGCGGCTCGAATTCGATATCGACGATCCGGCGCCCGCTGACGCATAATTTAGATTAAAATACCGATCTAATATGCTGATTTATTTGGAAAAATATGGCGCGAGATTGGCCCGGATGCGGTCCAGAACCGTAGCGCCGGAAAGATCCGGAGCGAAGCGCTGGCCGGTGATCTTCTCAAAGGCTTCGATATAGACAGCCGACGTCTGTTCGATGAGATCAACAGGAATTTCCGGGATCGGGTCCTTGTAGGGATCGCAGCGCGCGGTGACCCAGGCGCGGACAAAATCCTTGTCGAAGCTTTTCGGGCGTTCGCCGCGCTCGAAGCTCTCTTGATAGCTGTCGGCGATCCAGTAGCGGCTGCTGTCGGGCGTATGGATCTCGTCGGCAAGAATGATCGTGCCGTTTTCGTCGGTTCCGAACTCGTACTTGGTGTCGACGAGGATCAGGCCGCGCTCGGCGGCGCGCTGCTGGCCGCGGGCAAACAGAGCGAGCGCATACTGCCAGACGGTATCGAGCTGTTCCTTCGTCAGCAGACCTTGCTCGAGGATCGCTTCAGCCGAAAGCGGCTCGTCGTGGCCGCCGTCGAAAGCCTTGCTGGTGGGCGTGATGATCGCCTGGGGCAGCTTCTCATTGTCGCGCATGCCGTCCGGCAAGGTAATGCCGTACATCTCGCGCTCGCCGTTGCGGTACTTCGTCAGGATCGAGGTGCTGGTGGTTCCGGCGAGATAACCGCGAACGACGACCTCGACTGGCAGGATGTCGAGCCGCTTGCCGATGACGACATTCGGATCCGGATAGCTGACCACATGGTTCGGGCAGATGTCGGCCGTTTCCTCGAACCAGTAGCGTGCCGTCTGGGTCAGTACATGACCCTTGTTCGGGATCGATGTCAGGATGACGTCGAAGGCGCTGAGACGGTCGGTGGCGATGATGATGCGATTGCCGTCGGGCAGGTCGTAGTTTTCACGAACTTTGCCTTTATAGCGGCTTGGCAGTTCCGGAATGAAAGCATCTGTAAGAACGCGCAATTCGCTCATCGCATCTGGCCTTGAAAGTGGTGTTCGGTGCCGGAACGCTAAGCAGGCTGGAAAGGCCGGGTCAAGCTCGGCAACACAAGGATTGGCCGCAATCCATGTTTTCCGGTAGATGCAATAGTTCCATAATCTATCTTATGTGATCTCTATGTGTAGCGGCTATTTAGTAATGCGACAGTTGGGCCAGTTAGAGATGCGACAGTCTC
>NZ_JAEPRP010000343.1:0-2491 GCF_016652895.1 Ensifer sp. SSB1 | reverse complement strand
TCCGGATGACGTATGCTACTGTATGTTACTGCCGATTGGCCGTTGCGGGCGTACGATCCGCATGACTGTTGCATAGGGAGAGGTATGTTGGCTGCCGGCCGGGGCAGACCTCAGGCATCTTGATTCGGCAAGACGCGGGGCCGTCGATAAGCCGCGGCGGCACAGTGATGTGCCACATCTAGGGGTGAGGGGCGAGAATGGCTGATGATCCTTCCCGAACGGGCGCGGCGGGCGATGGAGCGACCAGCCCCCCGTCCTTCGAGGCGAAAATTACGGATATCGCCAGGATTGGTATCGTCGGGCTTTTTGCCTATTGGGCCCTGACGCTGATCGCGCCGTTCGCCATCATCCTCATATGGGCGGCAATCCTTGCCGTGGCGCTCTACCCGGCCTATGCCCGGCTAGGCCGTTTTCTCGGCTCGCGACGACTGGCGTCCTTTCTCATCACGCTCATCTGCCTGGCCGTCATCGTCGGCCCATTGACGGCGATTGCCGTCAGCTTCGCCGAAGGGCTCCAGGCGCTGCTTGCAAAACTTGCCGACGGCTCTCTCCGGGTGCCGGTACCGCCGGAATACGTTCACGACTGGCCGATCATCGGCGAACGGCTGCATGCGGTCTGGAGCATGGCATCGGATAATCTCGAAGCGCTCCTGCGCAAGCTCGAGCCTTCGCTGATGCAGGCAGGCAGCAAGGCGCTCGGCAAGATTGCGAGTATCGGCGCCGAGGTGCTGAGCTTCGTCGTGTCCGTGTTGGTGGCCGGATTCCTTTTCGGCTCCGGTGAACGGCTGTCGGAGATGGCACAGCGTTTCTCCGGCAGGATCGGTGGTGACCGGGGCATCGGCTTCCTGCGTCTGGCGGCGGCGACCATCCGCAACGTGGCGCGAGGGGTGATCGGCGTTGCGCTGCTGCAGGCGTTTCTCTGTGCCTTGGTGCTCGGCCTGTTCCATGTGCCGGCGCCGGGTGCTATCGCTTTCGTCGTGCTCATCCTCTGCATCATCCAGATCGGGCCCGCTCTGGTTCTGCTTCCGGTGATCATCTGGGCATGGGTGACGATGGACTTCGGTCCAGCGCTGCTTCTGACGATTCTGTTGGTCCCGCTCTTTGTCATCGACAATGTGATGAAACCGATCCTGGTGGCCCGCGGGCTTTCGACGCCGACGCTGGTCATTCTGCTCGGGGTGCTCGGCGGGACACTGTCCTACGGACTGATCGGACTCTTCCTGGGGCCGATCGTTCTCAGTGTCGTCCATGACCTGCTGATGGTGTGGATGCAGGGAGATACCGTGCGGCAAAAGCCGCAACCCGATGCGTCGCAATCGCCGCGGCCGGTTTGACCGCAGGCCTGTCAGTGGATCGAGCTATCGGTGCGCGCCTGCTCGAATTCAGTTTCGGGAATCGGGACGCCAGCCTTGCGCAAGCCATCAAGAAGCTGTTGGCGATCCTGTGCACGGCGCAACCTCAGCGCGACCTCCTGAGGGATAGCTTCCAGCAGGCCCGGCAGGTTGGTTTCGATCCACATCCTCTCTTCCTGCGCCTGGGCGCCCTTGCCAAGCTTGCCCAGCGTTGCCAGAAGCATGACCCGGGAGAATGGATGGGTGCGCAGATCGGCCAGGCGCGCCCATCGCTCGGCGGAGACATAGTCACTACCGAAGTAGGAGCAGACCGAGAGTGCCGCCTCGAAATAGCTTGCGGGACCAGAGTTGCGGGCGACGCTTTCCGATAGAAGTTTGCAGCCGGAGTCCCATTGGCCCGATAGTGCCAGCCGGAACCCGTATTCGCCGGCGAGTTCAGCGTCGTTGGGATTGATCGCAAGCGCGCGCGCGCCAACGGCCAAGGCAGCATCGACATCACCGCGGAAGAACAGGGCAAGCATCCTCGCCTCGAGAGCGCGCACGTCCTGGGGATCCAGTTCCACGGCACGGGCTGCCGCGTCGGCTGCCCGCTCCAGCGTAGCCGGGGTGGAATGGTCGAGGCGATCCTGGAAGGCGTCGATATAGGCCATCGACAGTAGTGCCCAGGCCGTCGCATAGGTCGGTGTCTGTTGGGTCGCCTGTTGCAGACAGGCCTGCACGCCAGCACGGCTCTGCGCGCCGACGTCGCCACGATGACCGTAGTAGCTCAGGGTGCAGGCATAGGCTTGCCAGTCATCGGGAACCGACTGTTTGAACGCCGTGGCATTTGCCTGGAAAATCGCGCCATAGGGCTGTGCCACGGCACCGGCCACCGCGGCTGCAGCCTTCACCTGCAGTTCGATGGTTTTGCCGGCTTCCAGCTGCTCGTCATAGGTATTCGCCCATACGACGGATCCATCGGATCGCTGGATGAGTCTGGCGACGAGCCGGAGTCTCTCGCCGTCGAACCGCACCCGGCCCTCCAGGGCAAAAATTGGCCCGCCTTGCGAACCGTCAGGGCCCTCCTGCGTGACGACGATGAGTTCCCTGAATTTGGCAATATTGCCGACGACCTCGTCCGTCAGTCCGCGGGTCATCAT